>JAZQNC010000324.1:0-3305 GCA_045627165.1 Eubacteriales bacterium | reverse complement strand
TACCGGTATTCCTGCCTCCGCCGCGTGATTTTCTATGAGATGCATGATTCCGTGGAGAGCGCGGTGAACAGCGCCTCCCTTATGGTCGGAACGGCAGAAATCCTTTCTTCCGGGCTTTTCCTGATATTTCGCCACATGAACGGCATGATCCACAAGCTCGTCCACGCCTTCGTTTTTGGCGGCAGAAATCGGAATTACCGGTATTCCCAGCATATTCTCCATTGCGTTTATATCTATCGCTCCGCCGTTTCCGCGCACCTCGTCCATCATGTTGAGCGCAAGCACCATGGGAATATCCAGCTCCATGAGCTGCAGGGTCAGATAGAGATTTCGCTCGATGTTCGTAGCGTCAACAATGTTTATGATCCCCTTCGGCTTTTCGTCTATTATGAAATTTCTCGATACGATCTCTTCCGCAGTATAAGGGGAAAGGGAATATATACCCGGCAGGTCGGTCACCGAGGTTTCGCTGTACTCCTTTATCTGTCCGCTCTTGCGGTCTACCGTAACTCCCGGGAAATTGCCGACGTGCTGGTTTGAACCGGTCAGCTGATTGAAAAGAGTCGTCTTTCCGCAATTCTGGTTTCCGGCAAGAGCGAAGGTCAGGGGCGTGTCCTTCGGAAGCGGCTTTTCTTCTGACTTGATATGAAATTTGCCGTACTCGCCCAAACCGGGATGAGGAGTGTTGAATTCGATTTTATCGCTGCCGCTGTCCGGCGCCGCCGCATTGGGATCGACTTCTATTTTCTTCGCGTCATCTATACGCAGCGTAAGCTCATAACCGTGAATACGAAGCTCCATCGGGTCGCCCATAGGCGCAAGTTTGATTACGGTCACTTCGGCTCCGGGAATGACGCCCATATCCAGAAAATGCTGACGCAGTGCGCCTTCTCCGCCCACAGCGGAAACCAATGCCTTGTCGCCGGGAACAAGCTCATTCAGCTTCATACTATTGTAATCTCCCTTTTTCGTTTTTTGAGTTAGCAGCGGCTAACTGATAACAGTATAGCACAGCGAAAATGTTTTGTCAATAACTGCGTAAAATAATATAATTTGTTCGCTGTTTGTTCATATGAATATGATAAAATGGAAACCTACAAATATAAGATATGTTTGGACAGGTGTTAATCGGTATGAATCATTGCAATGACGGTTACGAATTTCTGCTCGAAAGGAGACTGAAGGAGCTGAGTCCTTCTCTTTCCGCTTCATTTCGGAATATAGTCTTCATAATGCAGGAAATACTGGACAGAAACGATTCGGTATTCCCGACTTTTACAGACCATACGATACGCCACTCTCTTCTCGTGCTTGAATTTTCAAACCGAATAATCGGACATGATAATCTCGCAAAGATGAATGAAGACGAGATATTCATACTCATGTGTGCCGCCTATATGCACGACTTCGGCATGACGATAGACGCAAAGAGATTTGAACAGTTTCGTCACGGTATCGTCCCGGAAGATTTTTTCGATACTCATCCCGATTATTCGATCCGTGACGCCATAAGAAAATACCACAACGAATTCAGCCGTCTGATGGTACTCCAGTACGCCGGCATATTCGATTTTCAGAATGAGGATTACGCATACTGTATCGCCCAGGTGTGCTGCGGACACAGAAAAAAAGATCTGTACGACATAAACGAATACAACCCGGAATACCGACTTTCAAACGGGAACACGGTCTGCCTGTCCTATCTTGCATCTCTTTTAAGGCTTGCCGATGAGCTTGACATTGCCATGAACCGCAATATGCCCCAGGCATACGCAGAGCATTGGGATAACATACATTTCCGTCAGCACTTCGCCATCAAGCGTCTTGAAATTGAAGATGACAGATTCACCGCCGAGATTCAGACAGGCGAAGAGGCTGTGCTGCAGGAATGTATCTCGGTCATAAACAAGCTCAACGATACGATCCGTTACTGTGTCGATGTGACCGAAAAAACGAATCGCTTCACCATTTCGCAGAAGTATGTGGAAATGAGCGTCAATCGCACAGACAAACGCACCGCTGTCATTCTTGACACAGATTCCGGCACCGATGACGCGGCTGCGCTGTCCATGATACGCTTCATGGGGGACTTTGCTCCGGATTTTATCGTCGCCACACCAGGAAACACAAATCTCGACCAGGCGCTGCGCAACGTGATAATACTGAAACACATGTTCGGTTTCAGCGGTACCGTGGTCAGAGGCATGGATGCGGATAAAACGGAGGAAACAGACTACAAAAACGATTTTCACGGTCTTGACGGTTTTGCGGATATAAGCGCTCAAACCGCGGAAAAACTAAAAATCAGCGAAGAGGATTTCGGAGATTATATTACTCTCGATGAAATGAAAGCGCGGCTCTCCTCCTTTGACAGTGTTGTATATATTTCGATCTGCCCGCTGAACACTTTTTCCGCCCTGTACGGTGACGGGAACATAAGAGACAGGATTTCCGGATTATATATCATGGGCGGCGGAATAAACGAATTCAACTGCCCGAACAACACCGAATTCAACTTTGCTCAGTCACCGTCATCGGCAGCCGAGCTTTTGAACACGGGTCTTGATATCACGCTCTTCCCGCTTGATCTGACAAATCATCAGCGCATATCAGAGGATGAAATAAACATTCTCGAAGCTCATGGTGCAATGCCCGAAATGATAACCGCGCTGCGCTGCAATCTCCGTTCAAATATGAGGTATAACGGAATCAACGGTGCCGTAATGCACGATTCTATGCCGATGCTTTACCTCATCAGACCTGACTGCTTCACCGTCCGCGAAACGAAAATCGCCTGCGATGAATACGGCGCGATATTCGAGACTGCCGACGGCTGTCCGGTAAAGATAGCCGAAAAGGCGCGTGACGGGCTGCTCATGGAGTATGTCAGAAGAGCGTTGTAAATTTTATATTCAAAATTATTCTGCTATTTGTTGAAATAATGTTATTTTGCTATTGACAAAGACTTACGTTCATAGTATAATAACAATGTCGGATGACATTTGCTCTCGGTGCGTTCGTCGCTGCGAAGAAGCATTTATTAGACTTGGTATTCAAACGGTGTTTACACTCCGGCGGTCCCGTTGACACGGAAGTGATAAATGCCTCACATGTTCGGACTCAGCTCCGAACTGAATAAAGCCGGAGAATTCGTGATCGGATTTTCCGGCTCATTTATTTTCAAGAATATTATTATCCGGAGGATAAAATAATGTCAAAAGTCAGTCTGAATCTCCCTCCAGATTCTGCGTCTTCCGAAACCGACCTGTCCAAGCCCGCTAAGCTGCCGTTCAGCTTTATTTACG
>JAZQNC010000323.1:0-4181 GCA_045627165.1 Eubacteriales bacterium | reverse complement strand
CATGGCGAAGAAGAGGCTAAGAAGGCTCTCGAAACAGCGCGCAATATGTTCAGCGGAGCCGCAGATACGGCTAATATGCCCACCACTGCGCTTACTGCGGATAATTTCACGGACGGTAAGATTACCGTTGCCGATATGCTTGTGATATCCAAGCTCGCTCCTTCAAAGGGAGAGGCAAAGCGTCTTATTCAGCAGGGTGGTATTCTTGTCAATGATGAGAAGGTGACCGATTTCGCCGCCGCCCTTGATCTGGCGTCCTTCGGAGACGGTGTTGTCGTAAAGAAGGGCAAGAAGAATTACCAGCGCTTTGTTATTGCGTAAATGATGACAGAGCTGCAGAAAAGAGATCTTGAACAGTATTTAAGCGAGAGGGAAATCGACTATATCAGAGATTTCCCTCTTTGCGAATGTTCAAGCTTCAGAATAGGCGGACGCGCGGATTTTCTTCTTCGTCCGAGAGACTATGTTCAGCTTTGTCTTACCGCCGAATACCTTGAGGAAAACGGGATTCGATATGATGTTTTCGGACGTTGTACCGATATTCTGTTTGACGATGACGGGTACCGCGGATGCGTGGTACTCACCGGAAACATTGCCGGTATCAATGTCGAAGGAAACAGAATGTCGGCGGGATGCGGCGTTCCGGTAACATACCTCGCGCAGTATGCGTGGAGGCAGTCTCTTTCGGGAATGGAGTTCTTTTACGGTATTCCCGGAAGTGTCGGCGGCGCGTTATACATGAACGCGGGGGCTTATGAGCATTCCGTTTCCGAAATCGTTCGGGAAAGCATGGCTTATGACAGAGCGGAACATAAGATAGTAACGATAAGCGGTGATGAGCACGATTTCGGATACCGCCGTTCCGTTTACATGGAGAAAGATTATATCGTTCTCGGAGCGGTGTTTGAGCTTGAAAAGCGTGACGGAAAAGAGATAAAAGCGACAATGGATGATTATATGTCCCGCCGCATAGCTAAACAGCCTCTTGAATATCCGAGTGCCGGAAGCGTTTTCAAGCGCCCTGTCGGCAGCTTTGCCGGTAAACTCATCGAGGAAGCCGGTCTGAAAGGGCGCAGGATTGGCGACGCCGTTGTTTCGGATAAACATGCCGGATTTATTATCAATGTCGGAAAAGCAACAAGCGCCGACGTACTGTCTCTTATAGAACTCATTCGTTCTGAAGTAAAGAAAAACAGCGGTGTCGAGCTTGAAAAAGAGATCATCTATGTACCGGCCGATATGGACGGTGCGGTTAAGGTCTGACAAACATGGCAAACAGAGATGAAGGCGTGAGCTCATATTCCAGATGCACAAAGCTGTCTCTTTGCGAGAATCTGCCGAAAAACAAATGCTGCCGCCGTGCGCTGTACTGCGGAATGATGCTTTACAGGAATGTACTCGAATCATCAGTCAATGCGGCGATGCTGAACAGACTTAAACATGAGTTTGCATCGGATGAAAAGTACATCGTAACTTCCCTTGATGAATTGATCGTCTGTGATGAGTGCAAGCGATATTTTCTGCGCGGAGCGTTTCTCGCCTGCGGTTTCGTGTCAAATCCCGACGGCGGAAGATATCAGCTTGAACTGGTATTGCCGGATTCGGAGAGCGCGGACTTTATTGTGTCAATTCTCGAAGAATATTCAGCCGGTCCGCTGAGAACAGTACGGAATCAGAAATATATACTCTATTACCGTGGAAACGACAATGTTGCCGATTTCCTGAATATTATCGGAGCGCAGAATTCCTCTTACGAGTTTATCAACGCCAAAATCAAGCGCAGTTATGATAACGACGCGCAGAGAGCGGCTAACTGTGACGTGGCAAATATCGCCCGAACGGTCGGCGCCGCGGTAACTCAGATTGAGGTGATCGAGGAGCTAAAGCGCAGCGGACGGTTTGAGAGTCTTCCTGACAATCTTAAAGTAACTGCTGAATTAAGGTGTGAGCATCCGGACTGCAATCTTCAGGAGCTCGCCGAACTCCACAATCCTCCGATAACAAAATCCGGAGTAAATCACCGGCTTTCCAAGCTTGTTTCCCTTGTTTCCGGCGAGCATTGAACCGAATACACAACAAAATGACCCGAAACCTCTGACGTTTCGGGTCGAATTGTTTTTCGCTCTGACAGGCGTTATCTGACTTTACATACCAGCGAAATGTCGTTCATGTCTATTTTAACGACCTTTCCGTTGGGAAGAGAAATATACTTAACGCACTTCTTTTCGGAATGTACTTTAATGGTAAATATACCTTCGCTGCATTTCCAGTCTGCGAAGATCTTTCCGCATCCCGTATATACAGTTCCGCACGCATGCTCGCGTCCTTCAATGCGTGGAGCGATATCAACTTCATTGTCTTCAACAGACTTTGTCTTTATACCGAGGACAACGGCGGCGAACTCATAAATCGCGATAGCGCCCCATGCATGGCAGTCGCTTCTCGGAGCATCCGGAGTTTCGGGAATTGTGGTACAGTTGAGAGCCGGGAGAGCACGGAGACGATCCATCATATTCTCGGTTTCGGAATACATTCCGACAGCTTCAAGAGCTCTGAACCAGAAATATGCATAGGCAAAAGTGCACTTTGTTTCAAGTACAAGGGCATTCTTCATGATCAGACGGGCACGGCTGTCTTTGGCGATACCGGAAAGCACGCACCATACCTGCATGTGCTGACTGAAATATGTATGAGCAAGGTCATCGGCATACAGACCGCGCTTCTCATCCCAGGTGAGTTCTTCAACCGCCTGAGCAGTTCTGTTTGCTCTTTCACGATACTCGGCGGCGATACCGTAACGACCGCCTGCCTCGCTGAGCTTCGCGGCTTCACGAAGGAAATAAACATACATAGCCGATACTATGGCGACAATGCGGCTGTTTTCCCTGTCATCACCGACATAGGCCTCGCCTCTTGTAGGATTCCAGGGTGTTGCCCAGTCTATGAAATCCCAGTACATTGTACGATGGAGAAGACCGCAGTCGTCAAGGGTATTCTTGAACCATTCAAGAACGCCGTCAATGGCGCGAAGATTTTCGCAGACAAGCTCCTTATCTCCGAATCTCTTGTAATGCTCGGCAACCATGAAAATGTAATAGAAACAGAAAGAAGGAATATACTGAAGCTCAACAGTAGGATAACGGCTGGAAAGCAGACCGTCTCCCAGGGCGGACAGACGAAAATCATGAATTGCCTTGCGTGCAAGCGCGTCGTCATCAGTCAGCTGATAATTATAGAGCATCTGCAGAGAGGTGTCCATATCGTACTGAAGCTGTTCGTAATAGGGACAATCCTCATAGGTTTCCTGCATACATCTCATCAGTGTGGCAATCGAGATCTTCCAGAGCCTGTTATCCTCATCCGAACCGAAATCACAGTCCGAAGGATATGTGAGAGGATAACCGACCTCGGTGAAGCTGAATCCGTCAAGGGTAACGTCGCCGGTAAGCTCAATTCTGATGATTCTTGCGGTGCGATACCAGAAGGGTTCAAATACGGTTTCGCCGTCTACTTCAATTATATCCGAAGCACCGTTGAACGATTTTGTGCGGTCAAGACGGTCGGCCTTTTCGCCGCCGTTTCCGAAAGATTCCGCGTAGGTGATAACTGCCTTTCCTTTTCCGGAAAGCTTTACGGAAGGAAATCCGAAAGTCAGCTCATCGGCAATATAGTAACCGTCTTCGGAGGGTATAAAGGTAACTTCCTTCTGATAGAGCATAGGAATCGGGCGCGGACGCACAAATAAAGAATTTATAATTCCATAAACGAAGGGCGTTTCACGGGGAGCGTCAACTCTCATGAGAATTCGGGCAGGCTTGTAATCGTTGCCGCATTCCGTATCTGAAGACCAATATTCCTCGATAGTGCTTGCTGCGAGATCGGGACGCCTTGCCGTAATATCACGGGATTTGAGAACGGTACATTCCCAGCTTTCATCCGTGCGGATCTCGGTCATGTTTCCGTTTGCTCCGATACAGCACAGTTCAAGCGCGAGAGCCATATTTCCGCTGCGTCGAACGCCGAAAAGCATACATGGCTTCGTTACGTCGGAATTTTCGGCGAGCTGAAGCACTTCACAGTAAAGGGTATTATTTCCCTTAACAAGATATTCCGAAATGTCAAGAGTATCATAATACTTTTCTTCCGCCGAACTGCGGCAGGGTCCGAAAGCCGAAGTCGGA
>JAZQNC010000322.1:0-8980 GCA_045627165.1 Eubacteriales bacterium | reverse complement strand
ATGGAGCAAATGGCATCCGATCGGACTTTACGCAAAGCGCTTGCGATCATCCGAGACGCAGGTAGGTGAAGGAGGAAAAGTTATGTCGAAACAGGATAATATCGAAATCGAAGGCATTGTAGTAGAGGCTTTACCGAACGCAGCGTTCAAGGTAGAACTCGAAAACGGCAAGGTGATCCTGGCCCATATTTCCGGAAAGCTCCGTATGAACTATATTTGGATCTATCCGGGAGACAAGGTCACTGTTGAGGTATCGGTCTACGATCTCACCAAGGGACGCATAATATGGCGCGCAAAATAAGAGTATTTCTCTTAACTTAACATACATTAAGCACAAGAGAGGACGGTATATAAATGAAAGTAAAGCCTTCCGTAAAGAAGATATGCGATAAGTGCAAGATTATCCGCCGTCACGGTGTGGTAATGGTCATCTGCGAAAACCCCAAGCACAAGCAGAGACAGGGCTGATTTCCACGACACTTACGCGAAACACACACTGTAAATAAAAGAATGGAGTTATAAAATGGCTCGTATTGCAGGTGTAGATATACCCAATCAGAAGCGCATAGAGATCGCGCTCACATATATCTACGGCATAGGAAGAAGCACTTCCAATCAGATCCTGGCCGCTACCGGTATCAACCCCGACACACGCGCTAAGGACCTTACTGAGGATGAGATCGCAAAGCTCCGTGAAGAGATCGACAACAATTACAAGGTTGAGGGTGACCTCCGCCGTGACGTTGCTCTCGACATCAAGAACATGACCGAAATCAACTGCTACCGCGGTATCAGACACAGAAAAGGACTCCCCGTAAGAGGACAGCGCACAAAGACCAATGCGAGAACACGCAAGGGTCCCGCAAAGACAATCGCTAACAAGAAGAAGTAAAGGAGTGACTAACCGGAAATGGCAAACGTAAAGAAGGTTGTAAAGAGACGCCGCGAACGCAAGAACATTGAGCGCGGTCAGGCTCATATCAGAGCTACTTTTAACAACACTATAGTAACAATTACCGATGTCAACGGTAATGCAGTATCCTGGGCATCTGCCGGCGAGCTCGGTTTCAAGGGCTCCCGTAAATCCACTCCCTTCGCAGCTCAGTCCTGTGCAGAAGCAGCTGCTAAGCTCGCAGTTGATCACGGCATGAAGACCGTTGAGGTATTTGTTAAGGGTCCCGGTTCCGGACGTGAATCCGCTATCCGCGCTCTTGCTACCGCCGGCCTTAACATCACTCTCATCAAGGATGTTACACCCATACCGCACAACGGATGCAGACCTCCCAAGAGACGCCGCGTCTGATGAATTAAGGAGGATAAACGTAAAATGGCTAGATATACAGGTCCTGTTTGCAGACTGTGCCGCAGAGAAGGCACAAAGCTCTTCCTCAAGGGCGACCGCTGCCTGACAGACAAGTGCTCCTTCAACAAGCACCCCAAGTCCCCCGCTCCCGGTCAGCACGGCGATGCAAACAAGAAGCAGAAAGAATACGGCATGCAGCTCCGTGAGAAGCAGAAGGCTAAGCGTATATACGGCATACAGGAAAAGCAGTTCCGTACATACTTTGAAGAGGCTGACCGCGCCAACGGCGTAACAGGTGAAAACCTGCTTACTACTCTTGAGCGCCGCCTTGACAACGTAGTATACCGTATGGGCATGGCTGAAAGCCGCAAGGAAGCTCGTCAGCTCGTTCTTCACGGTCACTTCAGACTCAACGGCAAGAAGGTAACGATTCCCTCCATTATCGTAAAGGCCGGCGATGTCGTAACAGTCCGTGACGAGAGCCGCAATTCTCCCAAGATCAAAGAGCTTATCGAGGGTCTTAACACCCGTATCGCTCCCAAGTGGCTTGAGATCGATAAGGAAAACGCTAAGGCTACAGTAGCTGTTCTTCCCAAGCGCGAAGATATCGACTTCCCCTTCGAAGAGCACCTCATCGTGGAGTTGTACTCCAAGTAATATCCGTCCCTGCCGCAGGTACGGCATGTCCGAGCGCGGCGCTGCGTAAGCGGTCAGTCTGCGCAAGGACAACTAGTAGGTATATTACGACGTAACTATTAGGAGGGAACAATCAGTATGATAGAAATAGAGAAGCCCAATATAACACCTGCACATTTAAGTGAAGACGGTAAGATCGGCAAGTTTATCGTTGAGCCGCTTGAAAGAGGCTACGGCACTACTCTCGGCAACTCGCTGAGAAGAGTGCTGCTCAGCTCTCTTCCCGGCGTTGCTGTGACGAGCATCAAGATTGACGGCGTTCTCCATGAAATCTCCACGGTCCCCGGCGTAAAGGAGGACGTAACCGAAATCGTCCTCAACGTCAAGGGTATAGTTGCAAAGCTCGCTCCCGAGGTAACGGCGGCAAAGACCGTAGTTATCGACATAACGGGCGAGGGCGAAATAACCGCCGGCGATATTCGTGCGGATTCCGATATTACGATACTCAATCCCGAACACCACATCTGCACGCTCGCGGAAGGCACACGCTTCTATATGGAGCTGACATTTGACGAGGGACGCGGATATGTGTCTCAGGAGAGAAACAAGCAGCTGGGTACACCCGCTATCGGTACTATCTACACCGACTCGATCTATACTCCCGTTGTAGCCGCAAACTACACAGTGGAGAATACCCGTGTCGGCGGAAGCACTGATTTCGACAAGCTTACGCTCGACGTCACGACCAACGGTATCCTTTCCGCAAAGGAAGCCGTTTCTCTCGCCGCCAAGATTCTCAATGAACATCTCAACCTGTTTGTTGATCTCTCAGAATCAACAAGGGATACTGAGGTCATGGTAGAACGTGAAGAGACTGTCAAGGAAAGAGTCCTTGAGATGACCATTGAGGAGCTTGACTTGTCGGTCAGAAGCTTCAACTGCCTGAAACGCTACGGCATAAACACCGTGGAGGATCTTACAAGCAGGACCGAGGAAGAGATGATAAAAGTCAGAAATCTCGGTAAGAAGTCACTTGAAGAGGTTATTGTCAAGCTTCATTCGCTTGGTCTTGACCTTAAAAAAGAAGAAGAATGAGGAGGATTCCAAACAATGCCCGGATATAGAAAGCTCGGCAGACAGTCCGCTCATCGCCTGTCGATGCTGCGCGGTATGGTAACATATCTGCTCGAAAACGGCTCCATCGAGACTACCTGGACCCGTGCCAAGGAAGTTCAGAGCGAAGCTGAAAAGATGATTACCCTCGGTAAGCAGAATACACTCGCTTCTCGCCGTGCAGCTCTTGCTTATATCACAAAGGAAGACGTAGTTTCCAAGCTCTTCAATGTCATCGCCCCCAAGTACGCTGAGCAGAACGGCGGTTACACCGCAGTTTACAAGCTCGGTCCCCGTCGCGGCGATGCAGCCGAGATGGCTATAATCAAGCTCATCGGCGCAGGCGAAGAAAAGAAGGCTCCCGTTGAGGATAAGAAGGCTAAGAAGGCTGAAGCAGAGAATGCTGAAGATAAGGCTGCTGAATAATCGGTCTTATTAACCTGAAGCTTATAAAAAAGGCAGATTTCGCTATTGAAATCTGCCCTTTTTTGTGTTAGAATATATTATGCGGAAGTTGAGCGCGGAAAAAAGTCAGTCTCCCAGAGCCGCGCCGATGACAGGTCCGTACTGCGACAGCTTCGGAATGATGAAGTTCATCCCGAACATATTTCCGAGATTGGAGAAAATGCCGTCAGCCAGAGATATGCCGGTGAGATTGCCGGTAAGAATGATATCGGTTATGCCGAAGCGTCTTGCGGCGAAGATGGAGCACATGGCGATGGTCTCGAACACCATGTTGATTATTCCGAGAGCTATATCCGAATCGGAAGCCATGTCGGATATCTTGCCGAAGTTTGCGGCGGTCATTTCGCCGGGCATACCGTCGGTGCGGTTCATGATGTCGGCAATGCGGAGGTCTACGTTGTGAAGGTCTCCCTCGGAGGCCATGCGGCAGATGTGGTCGATATTTTCCATGCCGGTGAGCTTTTTGGAAAGTCCCATGAGAGTGCCGCCGCCGACTCCGGTACCGCCGAGATATTCGATCTCCCCGGTGCGCTTTGCGTGGGTCATGGAGGTGCCGGTGCCCATGCTGACCACTATGCAGTCGTCAAGTCCCGAAAGATAAAGCCCGCCTCTGCCGACGCAGGCGAACTCCTGCTTGTATTCGCAGGTGATGCCGTATATCGGAGTGGTTATGTAGGACGAGCCGACTCCGGTCATCTTGATGCGGCTGATATCGCCAAGCTCGATGCCGTTTGTGCTGGTGAAGCGTCCGAAGGCTCCGTAGGTGGAGGTTATGGGGTCTCCCGCCTTGACCGAAAAGGGCTGGATAAGCTCGCCGTTTTCGTTGAAGCCGACTATCTTCGTCGTGCTTCCTCCTATGTCGATTCCTATTGTGTATTTCATAAGCTCCTCATATCCCGCGCGCGGAAAGCTCAGAGCGCGGTAACTATATATAAAAAAATAAATTTTCAATTATGAATTATTCAGGTGATTGCGATGAACTACGATATTCTCAGAGAGAAAAAGCTGTATATTTTCGACATGGACGGTACCATATATCTCGGAAACCGGGTATTCGATTTTGCCGTGAACTTCATAAAGAAGCTGAGAGAGAACGGAAAGCGTGTGCTGTTCTTTACCAACAACGCCTCGAAATCTCCCTCGATCTATTATGAAAGACTGGAGAGAATGGGCTTTGAGGTGCGTGACGGCGAGGTGCTGACCTCAGGTGATGTTACGATAAAGTTTCTGAAATCCCACAGAGCCGGAAAGCCTGTCTATCTGGTGGGAACTCCCGCCCTTGAAAAACAGTTCGACGAGGCGGGGATAGTCCGCAGCGAGAACGCTGACATCGTGATAACCAGCTTCGATACCACTCTCACCTACGAAAAGCTGAATATCGCCTGCCGTCTGGTGAGAAACGGCGCGGAATATCTTTCCACTCATCCCGATTTCAACTGCCCCACGGAGGACGGATTTATCCCCGACAGCGGCGCGATCTCGGCTTTTGTTACAGCGTCCACGGGGGTTGAGCCGGTCTATTTCGGCAAGCCCTATCCCGCGACGGTGGAGATGATAGAGGAATTCACCGGAATGAAAAGAGAGGATATGGTCGTGTTCGGCGACCGTCTGTATACCGATATCGCTCTGGGAAAAAAGAACGGCATGACGGCTGTGCTTGTGTACACGGGCGAGACCACGAAAGAGGATATTGCCGCCGCCGACGAAAAGGACAGACCGGATTTCATTTTCGATTCTCTTGCCGACGTATCGAAGATAGTCATCGGATAATGAGATATTGTAGCACAATAAAGGCTTCAATGCAACCGTAAAATATTAAATTAAACACAAATAAATCAACAATAACGCAAGGAGAAAACATCATGCCCGATTTACTCGTAAAGCTCTACGATCTGCCTCAGAATCCCGTTTACAACCTTCCCGAAGGCGTAACCATCAAGCGCGTCATGTCCCCCGATATCGGCAGGGTCATGGATTTCATCAAGGAAAATTTCAGCGAAGGCTGGGCATGGGAAGCCAGCAAGGCGATGTATAATCAGCCCTCCTCCTGCTTCATCGCGGTGAAGGAAAAGAAGGTCATCGGATTTGCCTGCTACGATACCACGGCTCTCGACTACTTCGGTCCTCTCGGAGTAAAGGCGGAGGAAAGAAAGGGCGGGGTAGGAGGCGCGCTGACATTGAAGTGTCTGTACGCCATGAAGGAAAAGGGCTACGGCTACGCCATAATAGGCTCGGCGGGACCCGTTGACTTTTACCGCAAGGTCTGCGGAGCGACGGTCATAGAATCCAACAACAGCGGCGTGTATATAAACATGATCGCCAAGGACAACTGAAACGGCAGTAAATATTATTGTGCAGAATAGCCAAAAATTGCGCCGCAAAATTGTGCAATCATACAAAAATATCCGGTTGTCGATATTTACCATTGATTATATTCACTTTTAATGATATAATACTACAGTAAGGATTGTAAATGGGTAAGTTCTGCCTGTTTGCGGTCAAATCGGCTATTATTTATTTTTAGGAGGATCTACCCAAATGAAGAAGTGGTTGTCTTTACTGCTCTGCCTGGCTATGCTCGTAACTATGATGGCAGGCTGTAGCGAAGAGGACGAGGACAAGGGTGCAGCAATTCCGGTTTATATCTCTACTGAGATCCTGGATTTTGACCCGGCGAACGCTCTCACCGACGAGGCGTCTCTCAAGGTTCTCGGTATGGTATTTGAAGGTCTTACAAAGATCGACGCAAAGGGCAAGGTTGTAGGCGCGGCTGCAAAGAGCTGGAAATACAAATCCGTTCCCGAAGATGATTATTATATGCTTGAGTTCACACTGAACGAGAGCGCATGGAGCGACGGCCGTCAGGTATCTGCCGACCACTTCGTATATGCTTGGAAGCGTATTATGGAACCCGAGTTCCAGTGCGAAGGCTGCTCTCTCCTTTACTGTGTAAAGAACGCGAAGGCTGTCAAGATGGGTGATATGTCCATCGACGACCTGGGCGTTGTTTCCGCCGACGTTACATGTCTCCAGGTTGAATTTGAATACGATATCAACGTTGACGAATTCCTCCGTGCGTGCGCGTCCCCCTATCTCTATCCTATCCGCGAAGACGCAGTAAACAAGGTTGAATATTGGGCGTCCAACGTATCCTCCTTCTGCTCCAACGGTCCGTTCACCATCCGTACACTGGCAAAGGGTTCCACCCTCGTAGTTGAAAGAAACATCTACTACCGCCGCGACGTTGAAAACGACTCCGTGAAGAAGTATGTTACTCCCTACCGTCTCGTAGTAAACTACGAAAAGGACGCATCCGCTCAGCTTTCCGATTTCAACAACGGCAAGGTTCTCTATATCAGCGAGCTTCCTCTCGCAGAGCGCAAGGCATACGCGGACAAGGTTGAAATGACCGACTCCATGTTTACGCATACCTATGTGTTCAACACCACGAAGGCTCCCTTCGACAATCCCGACGTGCGCAAGGCGCTTTCTCTCGCAATAGACCGTAACGCTGTTGCCGATATCGTTGTATACGCAGAGGCTGCTACCGGTATCATCAACTCCGCTTCGGTAATCGACGCTGATTCCAAGACTTCCTTCAAGGACGTAAGCGGCGAGCTTATAAGCTCCTCCGCGGATATGGCTGCCGCAAAGAGCCTCGCTTCCGCGGCTTCCACAAAGAGCTTCACTCTCTCCATCATGCCCAACGAGGTTGACCGCGCCGTTGCCGAATACTGCGTAAAGCAGTGGGCAGAGCTGGGCTTCACCGTTGAGATCAAGGAGATCACCGCAAAGGCATTCAAGACCGCCAACGAGTATGACGTTTATATCGACAACTTCGCTGACGCTTACCATACAAGCGACTTCGACGTAATTGCTATAGATATGCTTCAGGCTTCCACCACCGCGTGGGGTACTCTCGCTTCCTTCGCAAAGTCCTTCTCCGGTTCTTCCAAGGACCTTACCGCAGGTCAGTTCGACGACCAGCCTCATGTATGCGGCTATGACAACGCCGAGTACAACGCTCTCATCGAAGAGATCTACGAGGACACCGATACCGTATCCAGAACAGAGAAGCTCCACGAAGCTGAGAAGATGCTTGTAAACGATATGCCTATCATGCCTATCTTCCAGTACAAGAACGCTTACATGATCAGCGACGAGCTTTCCAAGACAAAGGAAGTTCCCGTATTCGGTTATACCGATTTCCAGAAGTGCAACTTCAAGAACTATATGACCTTCGTAACCGATGTTGTTGATGACGCTATCGACCTCGGCGAAGAATAATAATCCACTCAAAGCATAAACATAACAGATTGATCTGACAGGAAGGCGGGTTGATATTTCAACTCGCCTTACCTTGATTTTTCGGTAAGAGCATGAAAACTATACTGAGCGAAAAAAACGACGTAAAGATATTCATTCTGTATCTGATGCGGCATATAGGCTATCCTCTGCCCTTCGGTGATATAAACGATATCGTGGTGCAGGATGATTTCGTGAATTATTTCGATTTTGCCGACAGCTTCGCCGATCTGCTTGCTACCGGCAACCTCGAGGAAATAAAGCAGGATGGCGGCTCGGAGCTTTACGCCATAACCCCCCAGGGCTGCGAGGTGGCGGAAAATCTGGAGAGCAATATCCTGCTGACCATAAGGGAAAAGAGCCTGAAAAACGCTCTGCGTCTCCTCTCCTTCAAGAAAAGGGGAGCCGAGGTGAAATGCACCGCCGAGCGCAGAGAGGACGGCGGGTACGATATGACCTGCTGCATAGCTGAGCATAAGGAGGAGATACTCCGCATATCGCTGCGGCTTTCCGGACGCGAGGAATACGAAAAGATGAAGCAGAATTTCGAGGAAAAGCCGGAGATAGTATACCGCGGCGTAATGGCTCTCCTTTCGGGAGAGGTGGACTATCTGCTCAACTGACGCACCTCAGAAAGACGGCGTATGACAGCGGAAGATATGTTGTGAATGTTGCACAGCTAATAGTTAAAAAACTGCAACAACATTGTAAAAAATTATTACGGAAATTTTGCAAAATCTCTTGACATTAGAAATAATAATGGTATAATATATATCAAATAGGGTTTTGGTGTTTATGTTGGATTATGCTGACACTGCAAAGGTAAACTGCCTTATCGAGAGGATACGTCTCGGCGACGAAAGCTCCTTTTCGCGTCTCGTTGAGCTGTATACTCCCCTCATCGAGTCCCGTATAAGCCGCTTTCCCGAGAGCGCATGCATGAGTGCCGATGATTACCGTCAGGAAGCTCTGGTCGCGCTTTACGGCGCGGTATTCGCGTATTGTCCCGACAGAGGCGTGACCTTCGGACTGTACGCCAAGATATGCATACGCAACCGTCTCATTTCGGCGTCCGAAAAGGCGGGAGCAGACACTGCGGGCGGCGATGAATATCTCGAAATGTCGGCGGAAAGTCTGCCGGATCCGGAAAGTCTCGCC
>JAZQNC010000321.1:0-4979 GCA_045627165.1 Eubacteriales bacterium | reverse complement strand
CATTATCGGAACAATGCTCGGGCGCGACCTTTAGTTGTCCGCTGACGTGTCTTTCCACAAGTCTGCGCATGAATCTGTCGCTCTGATCGTACATCATATAGTCAAAACGTATTCCTGAACGGATAAATACCTTCTTTACGCCTTCTACACCCTCTATCGCTTTCAGCAGTTCCGCATATTCGCTTTCATCCGCTATAAGATTCGGACAGGGCTTTGGCGCAAGACACCGCCTGTTCGGACATACGCCCTCAGTAAGCTGTTTTTTACATGCGGGATATCTGAAATTTGCAGTCGGACCGCCAACATCGTGGATATAGCCCTTGAAATCCGGATACCGCGTCAGTTCTTCGGCTTCCCTTACACAGGATTCTATACTGCGCGATCTTACCGCGCGCCCCTGATGAAAGGCAAGAGCGCAGAAGCTGCATCCGCCGAAACAACCGCGGTTATGTGTTATTGAAAACTTTACCTCTTTTATCGCGGGAATACCTCCGTCCTTTTCGTACATCGGATGATATTCGCGCATATACGGAAGCGCATAAACCGCGTCAAGCTCATCACGTTCCAGCGGCGCTGCAGGAGGATTCTGCACAACGATACGGGTATCGTAGCTCTCTGTTACGTCCTTGGCTGTTATACTGTCCATGTTGCGGTATTGCGTTCCGAAAGCCTCGGCATAGGCTTTTTTGTCGTTTGAAAGAACCGAAAAATCACCGCACTCCACAGATGGATAATTCAGCTTTTCATCACTTCGGCACACATATGAAGTGCCGCGCACGTCACGTATTTTTGATACCGGCACTCCCTTTCCGAGCAACTCGGCAATACGCAGAACCGCTCTCTCACCCATGCCGTATATAAGAATATCACATCTTGCGTCAAGAATTACAGAACGGCGCACCTTATCGGACCAGTAATCGTAATGAGCGAATCTGCGCAGAGACGCTTCAAGTCCGCCGGCGATTATCGGTACGTCAGGGTAGGCTTCTCTGCATCTGTTGCAGTATACTGTCAGAGCACGGTCAGGACGAAGACCTGTTTTTCCGCCGGGAGAATAATAATCATAACTTCTTCTGCTCTTTGAAGCCGTATAATGAGCCACCATTGAATCGATATTTCCGGCCGACACGAGATAACCGAGGCGCGGACGCCCGAAACGCCTGAAATCTTCCGCGCTTTTCCAGTCTGGCTGGCACAGCATGGCGACTCTCCATCCCGCAGCCTGAAGCACCCTGCCGATTATTGCCGAACCGAATGACGGATGATCAACGTATGCGTCACCACACACATAGACGAAATCAGGCGTATCCCATCCCAGCGCATTACACTCCTCAGCCGACACCGGAAGGAAAGCACTGTCCTGCGGCATACCGTTAAAATAAGCTTGCAGCTTTTTATCGGACATCTGAATTATGACCTCAACTGTGTTTTGTATTTTATATGTTTTTATTATACTATCTATTTTAGTTTATGTCAACCCGTTATTGATACCGTAATTATCCGAACGACAAGTAAACAGCTATTGACAGTAATAATAATTTGTGATAGCATAATGGTGTCGGTAAAGAAGCTTTATCTGTCATCGACCGATTCGACAAATCACTCGTTTTCCGGAGGAATACAATGAACGAACTGAAAAATTACAGAGTAATATACCCCAAAAACTACCTGCCCGCCGAAAAAACAGCCGCGTATGAGCTGGCAGCATATCTTGAAAAAATGTGCGGATGCTCTATGGAAATATTCACGGACGACATTGGAGAGCGTGAGTACGAGATATGTGTAGGCAATACCTGCCGCACGGCAGCGCCGATACCCGAAAACGCGGAAGGCTACACCATATATTCCGAGAAAAACAACCTCTTTATCGTCGGAGGTTCTGACCGGGGTACTCTTTACGGTGTATACGATTATCTGCGTATGTCAGGATGTCGGTTCTATTCGGTCGATACCGAGATTATTCCGAATACCGACAGGCTTATCCTCCCACCGGAACCTGTCAGCTCTTCTCCGGCGTTTGAATACCGTGATACCTTCTGGTCATGTTCTTATGACACCGCGCTTTCGGCAAAGCTTCACCTCAACGGCTGCGTGGGAGACCGTGATCTTCCGGCTGAATGGGGAGGCGGAATCAGCTATGCGGGAAATTTTGTTCACTCTCTCCCTCTCATGCTGCCGCCGGAAGAATATTTCGACAAACATCCCGAATACTTCTCTCTTATCAACGGAAAGCGCGTCGGCGAGCGTCTTTACACTCAGCTCTGCCTTACCAACGAGGATGTTTATCAGATCGTTCTCAAAAGAGTCAGAGACTGGCTTCATCAGTTTCCCGAAGCGAAAATCATTTCGGTGTCCCAGGATGATGCATACACGCTCGATACTTACTGCACATGCCCTGAATGTGCAAAAGTCAACGAAGAGGAGCAGACTCCCGGAGGTACCCTTTTCCGCTTCGTAAACCGAATAGCCGAAGACATTGAAGAGGAATTCCCCGACGTTGCCATTGATACCCTTGCGTATCAGTATTCGATCAAGCCTCCTGTTATTACAAAGCCGCGCAAAAATGTCATTATCCGTTACTGTACCGGTTCCTGTTCTCACCATGCCGTTACCGAATGCGAATCAAATGCGCATATCGTCAAAAACATCGAAGCATGGAACAGAATCTGCGGAAGAATTTATATATGGAACTATACTACTAATTTTGCGGCGTATCTTTCTCCGTATCCGAATTTTGACGCCATTGCCGAAGATACGCGCTTCTTCTCCTCACATGGCGTTCTCGGACTGTTCCAGCAGGGTATGTATCAGGAGGGTCGCAGCGGTGAATTCGGAGGACTACGCGCATACTGTATGGCAAGACTGCTGTGGGAGCCTCAGCTTGATATGAAAGCTCTGATGAAGGAGTTCTGCGACGCATACTACGGCGAAGCTTCCGACTGTATTCTCAGGTACATCGATATTATTCAGACAAGATTTTCGGCATCCGGAAAACACATGAACATATCGTTCCAGTTCGGCGATATTTTTGACCGCAATATTCTGGATGCAAAAACAGTTGACGAATGCGACGGTATCTGGCAGTCCGCGCTGAAAGCGGCAAAAGAGCTTCAGAATGAGCATGTAAGGCGTTCAATGCTCAGCTGGCGTTTTGCGAAGATCAGCCTCGGATACTCCGGCAGCGACGAATACGAAGCGTGGAAACGTGACGCCGCAGAGCTTGGAGTCACACGTTATAACGAAGGCGCAAAATTCAGTGATCTGAGCTGACTTTTGAAACGAGGTCATTATGGAATCTGTTTGGAAAGAGATGTATTGTGCCGCAAAGTCGGTAATGAATCCGAGAAATGTATCTGATATGGTTTCCTGTGGTGAAGTTGCCGCCGCAATAGAAGCGGAATCGGGAAAGATATATACCGGTATATGCGTGGACACCTGCTCAACGCTCGGTATCTGCGCGGAAAGAAACGCGGTATTCAATATGCTTACCAACGGCGATAATCGGATTCGCCGTGTCCTTGCCATCATGCCGGACGGCAAAACGGGAGCTCCCTGCGGAGCCTGCCGCGAGCTTATGTGTCAGCTTATGCCGCAGGATTACGGCAAGATAGAAATCATGCTTGATTACGACAAGGGCAGAATCGTGACGATGGCTGAGCTTACACCCGAATGGTGGTTCTGACACGCTCATTCTCGATTACATTACGGCAATAAGAAATCCGGGGCACATCAGTATTCCCGGATTTCTCTGTTTTTTATGATAATTCAAGTTTTCTGATCAGTCTCGACGCGTAATATGCATAACCTCTGTCATTTGGATGTACTCCGTCAACAAAGTACTTTCCGTCATGAGGCACCAGAGCGCTTCCCTCTATCATTTCTATACCCAGTTTCACACCGATTTCGCGGTATAAGCCGCACATATCTTCGTACTCGTTATCCTTCCCATCAAAGAAAGCCGCCCAGATCGGTGAAATCATCACGATCCTTGTACCCGGGTACATCTTTTTAAGCTCCGAAAAATACCGAAATGTGTCTGAATAGTTATCCTCATATTGTTTTCTTCCGTGATCGTTTATGCCGTATGCCGAGGTTATGAGCTCCGGAGTGCGAACCTCTCCGCTGCGGAGATCGTATATCGGCTTTATTGTCCTTGTGTCGTGAACATAACCGGAGTTTCCCTGATTGATCACCTCGCCGTTAAACATATATGACGTGCGTCCCGCGTAACTCCCGGCAGATGAAGACGCTCCGACACCGTGAGTTATACTGTCTCCGTACATGAGCCACAGCTTCCGGGGTTTAGCAGGTTTTACCGTACATCCGTCATCAGTTATGATATCTTTCAGTGCTGTCTCTCCGAAATACGGAAAGTAAACGGTAAATCGTGTTTCTTTTCCGCCTGATCTTAACAAATAGTTCCCCGGTTCTTCTATCTGTGCCGTCAGTCGTCCGTTTTTCAGAACTGTTATGCGATTGTCGATACTTCCGTTTACGCTCTCGATTGCTCCGATTACGAGCTCCACGCTTTTCGAGTCGGTAATAAAATCCAGCATTATACACGAATCGGTTCTGCAGTTCTGCACAAAATAATCAAAGAAAAACGGATCATCACCGTAATATTTCTCGGGCTTTTTGAAAATCGGTTTCTGTTCATCAGAAAATCTTTCAAATACAAGTCCGGTTTCGCTTTGCCGCGCAAAACACGCGCCGTAGGTTATATTCAGAATTTCATCTTTGTTCAGTCTCATGCACGGCTCACTTTCTTCTGTATAGAACACATCTTTCATCTCCGTCAAGCGGCAAAAAGCACTTGCAGCAGCCGACACAGTGGGAAATCGCGTTTTCCTCATCGCGCAGTCTCGCCGGAAAATCAGGCTCGCATATCAGGGGCCGGCAAAGCGATACTGCCGAGGCTCCCGCGTCGAGTACCGAGAGCGCATCTTCGGCAGTTCTGATACCCCCGACTTCTATCAGTG
>JAZQNC010000320.1:0-3770 GCA_045627165.1 Eubacteriales bacterium | reverse complement strand
TCATAAAAACCGGTGTGGTCGGTAAGAAGATAGAGAGGGTATACACCGTGGGATTTCATGTCCCGGCAGACGTAGTCAAGCATGATTCCGGCTATTCCCTGTCCCCGGTAATCCGGTTCTGTGAATACCGCGCAGATGTTTGGTGTCAGGTCTGGTCTGTTATGAAAATCGTTTTCGATAACTCCCATACCCGCAATGATCCTCTCTCCGCAAAGACAAATGTACCAGCTCGGCACAATAGCGGAGAATGACGCTTCGATACTGTCAAGATATGCCGTTTCGGGTACGTTCCATTTGGAAGCAAACCACTGCGCCGCATTTTCTTTCAGATCTCTGCGTTCACAGAGCTTCACAATTCTGAAATCATTATTCCTTGTGTGAAATATCATAGGCGTAAAGCAAATACATTTTTTGTTTTTCTGAACGTTCTTTCTGCACGCCGCAGCATCATTCCGTGTGGCTTAGAATACGGTAATAATCATACTGCCGGAAAGCGGCGGGCTTCGGTCATTTCAGAATCTTAAAAGTATAATAGTCGGTGCAGGAAAGCTCGGACGGCTTCATAAAGGGTATGTCAACACCCAGCTTTCCCTCAGAGTCGAAGACGGAAACCTTACTGTCACAGCCAAGCAGCGATACCTTTGCGTCGGCACGATAAGGGATTTCCGACAGGATATGACAGCCGCAGGGATAATCGCCTGTAATGGCGTATACGGCGCTGTCATTCTGAGTGTAATAAATGTCTCCGGTATTCTGAGCCCTGTAGACTCGTGAACCGTATATGGCCTCGCCGTTGACTTTGATCCATTTACCCATACCGAGAATGCGTTCCTTCATTATTTCCGGAATCCTGCCGTCGGCGCGCGGACCGACATTCAGCAGAAAATTGCCGCCCTTTGAAACGAGAGAACAGAGCATACCGATAAGGTCATGAACGCTCTGATAATCCTCAGGCTCCTCTGCCCGGTTATAGCCGTAGGAATGACCTATGCCGCGGTTTTCCTCGAAGGGACGGTCGGAATTCTCTATCTTTCTGCCCCATCCCACTTCGCCGTACTCAGTGGTAAAGTTACCGCCCATAAGTCCTCTGGTCTCTTTACCCCAACGGTCGTTTGGAACGATAAAATCTCTGACGGAGGATTCGTTATACAGCCATGTCAGAAAATCGGTTGCGTGCCATACGCTGCTGGGCTGTTCCCATTCTCCGTCGGTAAAGAGGGTATTGGGCTGATAGGTTTCGATAAGATATTTCAAAGAGGGAATCAGGTGCCTGAGAGCGTAGGCTTCCGGACCTTCACGCTGTGCTATGGGGTTCCACCATTCATATACCGAGTGATATACACCGAAGCGGATTCCGACTTTTTCGACAGCCTCCTTCAGCTCGGCGCAGAAATCCCTGTGAGGCCCCACGTCAACGCTGTTCCAGAAGGGCGAGTAAGGATTTTTGTACATACAGAACCCGTCATGGTGCTTGGAAACAAGATTGATATATCTTGCGCCGGAATCACGGAAAAGCTCCGCCCATTCGTCCGCGTCGAACAGCTCGGCTTTGAACATATCGACAAAGTCGGCATAGCGGAAATCTTTGCCGTAAACGCGGTCATGAAATTCGCGCGCCGGATGATTTTCATCGTTGATCTGCATACCGTACCATTCGGCATACTGATTTTTATCCGAAAAAGCCGGCACCGAATAAAGTCCCCAGTGAATGAAGATACCGAATTTCGCCTCGCCGAACCAGGCGGGAACGGGGCGTGTATTCAAGGATTCCCAGTTGTTTTCGTACAGCATAATGAGTTGACCTCTTTTTTATTTATAATCCCATTTCGGCGGCGCGGTACGCCTGCTCCTCGGCCGACATCCATTCGATACGGTCGCCGTATATGCGGTTGATGCGGGAAACAGCAAGCTCAAGCGCGCGGAGACCGAGCAGAGAACCGTTGGAATACATTGACTGCCAGTGATGGAGCATGACCGGACTGCTGTTGTTCTTGATATTAACGGCAAAATCTCCGCTTTCGCCGTCCTCGGTCAGAATCCTGTCAGCTATGGAAGAAATCAGAGCCGGAGTAATGTCCTTTTCCGGAACCTCCCATGTATCCCATAATGTATCGCCCGATGTGGCGGGAACGGTTATGGTGCGTCTGTCGCCGTCGTTAAACACCGTCCATGGACGGACATTTTTTTCACCGAAACGCGCATTGACGAACACCCACGCCGTTTTGACTCCCCATACGTCATAAACCGCGTCGGAAATGGCGGCGGTGTAGTCGTCCTCAACTTCCGCACCGAAAAACCAGGGAGAGGATGAACCTACGGCTCGTATACCCGCGTCCCTGAGCATACTGATCGCCTTTGTAACATAAGGGCGCAGAGTTTCGCGGGTCTGCGACGCGGCCCATTGCTTTTCCCAGACAGGAAGGAATCCTCCGTTTTTTATATCATAGGTATCGAGATGTGTCAGCATTTCGGGACTGAAAGAAAATGCTCCGCTCAGACGGCGGTTAACGGTCTCGATCCATGCGTGAGTTTCGTTGTCGGGAAAGGGAGGGAAACCGTTGATGATGTCTCCGCGACATGCCGCCATGGGAACAATACTGAGCTTGCCGCGAATACCGTGCTTTTCGACCACATCGCAGAAAGCGTCAAGAAATGAGTTGGGTATATTCTCTTTCAGAACAAGTCCGGACGGCGTGACTCCGTCCCTGACATGATAGCGGTAAATATGAATGCGCGGAGCGCCGTCGTCGATAAACAGGCTGACAGGAATTTTCTCCATAATGAATAATCCTCCGTAATCTTATTATCTGCGGGTATTATATCATATTCGGCGCGATCCGTTAAGACAGAAAATGTAAACTTGAAAAATATTAACTTCGTATTATGCTATGGTGCGTATTCTGATTATGAATTTGACCGACGTCGTAGCTCCGTTTTCAAAACAAAAAGGGATGGATTTTTACTCCACCCCTTTTTTTCATCTGCCGTACATCCGAATATAAAAACAGATTTCGCAGAGTATTCAACTCTGCGAAAAAAATTTTCATCCACTTTTGAAAAATTATAGCACAATAATTCCATAAATACAATAGAAAAAATCATTTATTCATAATTATTTTTCAATTATAGGGGCAATTTCGATTAATATTAGTTTTGACACAGTTGTAAAAAGCCTTTTAAGCCGTCATTTATGCAGTCAATTTTATCTTATTGTAATAATCAATAACAGTCTTCATTTGTGCCGTAAAGGGACAACACGAAAAATTACCTCGGCAGAGTATATGAAAAACAAGCCGTCATTTTTCCCGATATTCAATCATACAAATCAAAATATTCTTCGGTTTTCTCGCCTATTCTTTGAAATTCATACTTCTTTCGCAGAGTTGAATACTCTGCGAAACACAGAAGATATCATGTATACACTAAATACAAATAATTAGCGTAATTATCTGATAAATATAACTGCAAAAAGTTAACGGATTGCGCTTATGTGCGGATAAATAAAATTTTAATAAAATTTTAATGATATTTACTTTCTCAAAAACCAAGAAAGGAGCGTATTTATGGATTTCAGCGTGGTGTATGATGAGATAACACGCATAGTCGGAGATGATGACAAGAGCTCCCGCGTTATAACTCTTCTCGAAGGGGTGCGGCGAAACGAAGTGCTCGAAAGAAGAAACAAGATCCGCAGCGGTATTCAGAAATCCAAGAAGATGGGGCGTCCGCGGCACGAGATGTCGGATGATGAGCGCAGCGTCGTTCTTGAA
>JAZQNC010000319.1:0-12160 GCA_045627165.1 Eubacteriales bacterium | reverse complement strand
ACCGCGCGTCCGAGATGCTCGATAAAGGAACCGTAGATACGGGGGTCGATTTTTGATATGATTTCATTTTTTTTCAGAGAAATCGAAGCTTTCATGATCATTCTCCCTGGTCATAATAAACAGATTTGATTACGAAACGAGATATGCGCCGATGCGTATCGCGTGACCCTGCGATTCTTCCGCCTTGGTATCGGCCACTCTGAGCTTCAGTATATGTCTGCCGTACGGAAGGTTGTATGCAAGACAGTGATTTCCGGCGCGGTTGAAGCCGGGACAGTAGGTGTCCCACGAGCGCATCGTTCTTTCCTCACCGCCGTCTACAGAATATATTATGTCTCCCGAATCCTTTGCCAGCATCCAGTAAAGCTCTATGCGCTTTCCGGTGAAGGCGTAGGTCAGGCTTGCTCCCGGCTCTACGGCCTCGAGATAATGAGGATATCTTCCGCAGAGTGACTGCTCGACTTTTTCGAATCCCTCGTATTCCGCGGTGTCAAAGGCGTCCTCCATGTGGGCGTTGATACGGGAATCATCGACGTAAAGAGGGGACGGCAGCACGCGCTTTGCGGGAGCGTCAAGCTCCTTCGCGCTGTCGAGGATATTTCCGAGATGATCCTTAATAACATCGAGGTATATCGCGTAGCCTGCGTCGTTTGGGTGACAGCCGTCGCAGGTGTATTTCATCCAGTCGCCGCCCTCCGCTATAGTGCGGATGCGCAGTACCTCGCCGACGTCTATCTGAGGTATGCCTCCGTAGTAATACGCGGTGGACGCAAAGGCGGTGCGGCTCTCGTTGATACCGCCCTTTGCCATGTGTCCGCTGAGCTGACTTGTTACGGTGTATATCATTACAATGTCGGCGAAGGGATTGAAATTCCAGAGCTTTCTCAGAACAGCGTCGCAGTTGTTGCTTAGCTCGTCATAACGCCCGAAGGAGTCGTTTACGGCGAATTCGAAGAATACCAGATCGGGCTTATAGGAAAGCACGTCTCTTTCAAAGCGGTGAACGCCCAGAGTCGAACCGGTACCGCCGATCGCCGCCTGTATTCCCTTGATTTCACAGTTCGGGTATTTTTCGCCCAGCCATTTTGTGGTGAGTCCCGCCCAGCAGTGAGCATAATCCGACGCGCCGGCTCCTTCGGTTATGGAGCCTCCGAAGTAGGCAACGGTCAGCTTATCCGTTTTTGTAAGCTTATACTTTGTATTTTCAAGCATATTATCTCTCTTTCAGAATGCGATCTCTGTTATTCTTCCGCTTCGTAGTAATACGAATAGTCGATTTTCATCGACTACGTCGGTCATATAAAATTTCCCGTCGGCGGCTTTCAGTTTCAGTTGTCTGCAAATTGATGACAACTCAATTTTTCGTCTTTTGATGTTGTTCCAGTACTTACGCGGCTCTTTGCTTCCTGTAAGCGCCTGGGCAATATCCACAGCGCAAAACCACCATTTGGAACTTTCATCGTCCCAGACGGCACGCACCGGAATATCTTCAAAAAATCTTATGGATGTCTTTGACATATATGACTCCCCGGCATGATACGAAATGCGGACTCGATCCGGTATTATTATACCATACATAAACAGTTTTGCAAATACGGAAAGGGAGATTATTCTGTTATCGCGTATACGGTGATACCGAAGCTGTTCCAGCTGTCGGATTTCGGGGCGATTCTGATTTCTGCCTCTTTGTTTTCTCCGAAAAATGAGCGGGGAATAATATATTCATCTTCCAGCCAGCGCTTGCAGGCGTTCCTGTCGGCAAAGTACCACTCAAGCGGCAGCTTGTTGCCGTTTACGGATACATCCGCTCTCTGCCGTCCGTCCTTCTGATCGGAAAGGCGGCGGAGCAGGATATGCCCGGCATTTTCTGGTACTCTGAATTTCAGAGTCTGCTCTTTTCCGTAACAGCCGGCTGCTGTGACAGCGATATCGTCGTCGTCACCCTCGAAATATGAGGTGAGCCCGGTATCTCCCGCGGAAAATTCACCGAGCTTCTGAAGAACCGAACCGTCGCGGCTGTACATGAACACGATCCCGGAATGTGCAAGCCAGCAGTCGTTGCAGCCTCCCGATTCTATTCCGAAGCGGAAGCCGCTGTAAAACGGATATTCGTCTCCCGGAAGCCAGCGCGTCATGGACCAGTTACGGTGATTGAAGCCGTCATATCCGCTTGCGGGATTACATTCGGGCGGCGTGGGAAATCCCCAGCCGTAGCAGGAATAGCTCTCCGAACCGTCGCTCTCGATCTGAGGCGTTCTTATACCGTCGAAGTGTATGCGCACGTCCCCCTCGCAGGAGGCATAGTCGCCGTCGTGCTCGGGAAGCGCGGTTATCACAGACCCGACTATATTTCCGTGCATATCGTCCACGTCGGCAATGATACTGTCGCTGCCCTCTGTATGACGCAGGGGATAATAATCGGAAGTGCGGAAATATCCCCATTCGTTTTCGTTATAAAGCCGGTTGAAATCTCCGGTGGAGTAAAGTCTGAAGCTTTCGATTACCGCGTCGGACGCACCCGAATTTGTTATTCTTATCTCCGCGCTCTTTTCATAGGGCATGGGCAGGCTGAGGTAAAAACGCCCCTGTGCGTTCATGCCGGAAAACATATACCTTACCGCGTTACAGCCCAGCTCGTTGGTAAAGAGCGCGCCGAAGGGAGCGCGGACGTCGGGCTTTTCGTGGCCGTCCCAGTATATCTCGATTCCGAGCCCGGTCAGCATTTCACGCCGGTAATCCGCAAGGTCGATTTCGATCCCGGTGATACAGCTCTGACCCTCCGCGCTGTATAGAATACCGCTTTCGGAAGGTTTTACCGCAATGCCGTGCGCGGTATAAGTGAGTTCGTTTTCGGCTTTTACAGGTCTGCCGCCGTTGGCACAGCGTTTCCATATATTCCTTATGTCTTCGATGCTGTCCTCCTTCGAGAAGGTGCGTACCTCCGTGCCCATTGGATAGGTCTGATACACAACGTGTCCCCAGCCGCCCTGACCTTTCGCGCGGTCAAAGCCTTCGAGCTTTATATCGCTGGTTATTCTGCAGGACTTCGCAAAGGGCATAGGCGCAAAGCTCCGTACCACGCGGATGGGACCCCTTCCGCCTTCAACAGGTCCGATATATCTCGATGCGAGAGGCTCGACGAAGGGATATACCTCTCCGAACTGAGAATGTTTGATTGTGAAGCGGGGCTCTTTTTCTCCGTCAAAGTAAAAGCGGAAGGTGGGTTCCTCGCTGTCGGGATAACGGTGCTGTACGAAATTCAGTATGCAGCCCGGACCTTCGGCGTCGAAAAGGACCCATTCACCCTTTTCATCCTGATACAGCCACCAGTCCCAGTCGGCGTTGCCTCCCAGCTTGTCGATACTTCCCTCGTAATGTGTTTTTACGCCGCGGCGCATGATCGGCATCAGCTCCGGACGGCGCATTATATCTTCTGCAAATATCATTTTTCGATCCCTCTGTTTTTATCAGAATACTTCCGGTTCTTCTCCCGTCCAGTGCTCGAAATACTCGGTTCCCCTCCAGCGTCCGTCAAGCAGAGCGCGGAGCGTGGTCTCGTAATTGCACCACTCGTCTATTCTGGAAAGGTCATATCCGCGCCAGTCGGAGAAGAATCGGTTGATCTCCTCGGCGTTATATTCTCCGTTTAGCATAGACGCGCGTTTAAGTCTTACCCAGCGTATCGACAGACGGTATTTTTCCACGCGCGCAAGACGCAGAGCATCGCCGCATACCGCCTTTGCCGCCTCGTCAAACAGAGCGTCGTATTCGTCGAGGTATTCTTCTCTGAGAAAGGCGTGGGTAGGATTGTCGTTAAATCCCACATGGCAGTGTTCGCGCTCGGCGTTGTCGCACAGCAGATTGAGATATCTGTCAAGAGCGTCTGCCGCCGCTCCGAAATATTCCTCCATGAATTCGCGGCGGTGGCGTTCAACGTCGCAGTAAGGATCCCACAGAAGCTTTGAGATAAGGTATTCGCGCAGTTCGTTGAAGTCCACTCCGCCGTGTGAGGCTCCGCAGGCCTGTTCGAATATTCCGCGGACGTTGTTTTTCACCATTGCCTGAATGTTGGGCTGAAGTACGCGCCAGTTGGGATGAGGCGTGGGGTAATGGGCAAAGCAGGTGGTGTAATCCCATATATACATGCGGTCGCAGATTTCACCCCAGTCGCGCAGGTCGTCGATAAAGCGTCCTCTTGTGCCGTCGGGACGGGATACGCTGCGCCTTTCATCGTCACATTCCTCGAAGGAATGGGCGAAGCAGCACTCAATGGAACACAGCCTTACGCATACGTTTCTGCGGTTTCTTATCGTTTTCGGGGCGGGACGTGAATACACATAGGCGAGAGTATCGAATATCACGTCGGGAAATTCCGGCTCGAGGGCTTCGGCTATGGCGTTGACGAATTTGAGCAGCGTTCCGGCGGGCGAGCCTTCCTCCTCGTCGGATTTGCGGCAGGCTTCGCACCGGCAGTTTCCTCCCCAGTCGTTCTGGGAGATGGAGATTATTCTGGCATTGGGACACTCGCGCAGACGCTTTCTCGCGCTTTCAATGGCGATTTTCAGCACGTCGGGATTTGTAAGACAGAGCTGAGTGCGTCCGCCGCCTGTAGTGACGCGCTTTCCGTCAACCAGCGCGAAATATTCGGGGTGGCTTTCTCCGTAAACCGAAGTGGGTACCAGTGATTCAAATGAATGAACGAACCATGCGTAGGGCATATTTCCGCCCATGCGTTGGGGAATATTGTGATGAGCGCCGTTGAAGCGGCACTTTACCGAAAAGCGCGGATGAGCCGTAGCCTCGGCGTAGTTATGTTCGCGGTATTCGACGACCGGCTTCTGTCTCGTTTCAAATTCGGGAATTTCCAGCGTGGGAAACGTCGGTATGCGCTCGCAGGTGGAGGTGAAGAATCGGCAGCCCAGCTTTTCCAGAAGCTCGTAGACTCCGTAGATTATTCCCCGTTTTCCGCCGGAGATGAATACGCCGCTTTCGTCCGATACTATTGCGAATCCGTCGTCTCCCAGACCGGACACGTCAAGTCCGGCAGCGTCTCCGAGATAGATTCCGCAGGGTCTGTTTTCCGCGGCGGAGGTTATTTCGAGATTGACCGCCGTCATTCTTCCGAAGTAGTAACGAAGCTCCTTGGCAGCATACAGCGCCTGTGAATTTCCGTTTGCGAGGTCGGCTGATGTGAGATAAATGCCGCCGACAGCTTTTCTGCCCTGAATAAAAATCATGGTAGTATTCCTTTCCCGAGCGGTAATGCGGATACCGCCCTGTATATCGTGGTAATATATATTAAGTTCAGATCCGTTCAGCCTTTACTGAGGCGATTATACCACACATATTATTCAAATTCAAGGGCTGCCCGTATTTTAACGGCAATGAGAACAAAAAAGTGCTTATGCCGATATAAATACGGCGTAAGCACATAAATCGTTTTTTAATCCTGTGCCCCGGAGGAGGACTCTCCGAAGACGTAAAGATAATAGTCTTCAAGCGTCGGCGGGACAGTCTTTGCCCCGTCCGTCGGCGCGCTGTCCGAAAGGACGCGGAGAATGACCGCTCCGCTTTCCTCGTCGCGGGAAATGTTGGTCACGCGGAACTTTTCCTGCAGCATCTGCACTTCCGCCTCGGAGCATGGTACGTTCCACACCCTGCCGTCGATCTTTTTCGTCAGCTCATGAGGAGGGGCGATATCTACAATAACGCCCTTTTTGAGCATGATAACGTCCCGCGCGATGAATTCGATATCGGATACGACATGGGTGGCGATTATCACTATCTTGTTGAAGGCTGTTTTGGAAATATAGTTGCGGATGGCGATGCGCTGCTTCGGGTCAAGTCCCGCCGTCGGCTCGTCAAGGATGAGTATTTCCGGGTCCCCCAGAACCGCCTGCGCAAGGGTGAGTCTCTGCTTCATGCCGCCGGACAGCGCGCCGATCTTTCGCTTCGGCACGTCGTCAAGCTCCACAGCCGCGAGGATTTCGGGGATATCCTTCTGCGCCTTTTCTTTGGAGACGCCCTTGAGAGCCGACATGTACCACATGAAACGCTCCACGGTGAAGTTGGGGTAAAGTCCCGGATACTGAGGCATAAATGCCAGCTTTTCGCGGAAGCGGACGCCCATGTCGAGCACGTTTTCTCCGCCGTAGGTTATTCTGCCGCTGTCAGCCTTGAGATTGTCTGTGATTATGTTCATCAGAGTTGATTTTCCCGAACCGTTTGGACCGAGAAGCGCGTATATACCGGGTTCAAGCTCGGCTGTGAAACCGTCAAGGGCGCGGTTCGTGCCGTAGGATTTTGAAATATTGTCTATATTAAGCGTCATTGATGTTCCCTCCGTTGTTTTGCGGGATGACCGTTACATATAATTCAATTCGATTATTTGATATATGCCTGCTGTATTGTATATTCTCCGGGGCTGAAAGTCAACCACTGAGAATATTTTTCAGTAAAGAGTGCTTATTGTTCCGCTCTCTCCGTCAAGCACTGCTTCGGCGTCCGTCCATTCGCCGCTTACCGGGTCGAAGATTATAAAGCCGCATGTAATTTTATAATTATACCATATGCCGTGGGACGTATTTTCTTCGGTGAAGGAATCGTAATCGGTATTCCGGTAACCGATGACAATGCGGTCGCCTGTGGTTTTTATTGCGGATGTGAAACGGTATTCCGGTATGGAGAGCACCTCACTCTCTTCTCCGGTTTTGAGATTCAGAGAGCAGAGCTTTCCGCCGGTTATGATGATTTTTTTTCATGAGTGAATCCTTTATGAGGTGATTTATTGTACGTCAAGAATTTCGGCTGTTCCTGCGGCGAGATCTGCGAAAAATAACTCGGAGGTAGTTTTTCCGTTCATTGCGTAGCTGTAAATGTTATCGCCGTCGCGGTAAATCCCGTCGCCGTCATGGTCTACCCACATAGAATAGCTGCAGTAAAATTTATCTCCGACCACAGCCCATTCCAGTGGACGTAATCCGGAATATTCGCCCTCGAATGAGAATACCTTTTCGTGATTTTCTCCGTTATGACCGCATCTCCAGAGCTCACCGCCGGAAAGAACAACCTCGTCTGCGCTGTAACCGGAAACCACCGCCTTTCCGAGAACTGTTTCCTCGCCCGCAAAATAATAGATGTAGTTCTCGGTTATCTTAAAGCTGTCTGTGCGCTGTGTCTGAAGCGGAACGAATGTTTCGGTTCCGTCTTTGAGCGACAGGATGATCACACTGTTCCGCTCCTGATTCAACAGATATATCATGTCGCGCCCGAATACGACGGGCCAGAAGGCGTTCTTTTCGCTCAGTGTGCAGAGCGGGCGTATATCGCCTCCATCGGTGTCCATGGAATATACGGTTTCAAAATCGGTATAGTAATAACGCCCTTCGTAAAAACAGAGGAGCTGACCGGAAAAATCGGTGGGATTGCCGTCACTGTCAAGGGTGAGCGGAGTTTTTTCGCCGGTTTTCAGAACTGATTTGTACAGCGGGAAAATATCGGTGTCGGTCTCCTCGTCATGCAGGGAATCCTGATATACGCGGATGCCGTCGTGGACGATTTCCGGACCTAAGGAGTCGGTTGTAATTTCGCTGCTTGAGGTTATTCTGCCTGTTCTGGGGTCATAATGCCTGATGTAGGCACCGTAACCGTCTTCGGAGAAACAACTGCAGAACATGAGAATCGTGCCGTCCTCAAGGATTTCAAAGGAGTGAAGCCCGTAAAAGGGACATTCATCGCTTTTGTGATCGCAGAGCGGGTCGGTGCAGAGGCAGATTACCGAATCGGCCGCGGTGTCAAGCATATAGAGCGTAGAGGGGAAAATGCCGTTTGTAAAATATACGTTTGTCCCGACAGTCCACATTCTGTTGGCCATATTGACCGCGGTTCGGTTGATAAAGGAATCTTCGGCGATGACGACATCGTTATTATCTTCCGAACATGAACAGAAAATAAGGCAGAATATCGTCAGAATGAGAAATAATCTTTTCATGAATATATCCTTTCATTTCACGAATGTTTTCCTTGCCGGGAAGAGCATTGCGATCACGCATACCAGCGCGATGACAAGCCACAGCACAAGCATGGAATAGCCGTTTCCGAACCAAGCCTGAGAAGCGGAGGAAAGGAAAAGAGGCGTTCCCGCAAAGAGATTGAGAAAGTTTATTCTGTTTGCGGAGGACAGCCCTAAGGATACACAGAGCGCGGGAAGCAGAGTGAGCAGCACAGAGCAGCCCAGCACCGGAAGATAACGGGCGAGAAGCTCCGAAAGAGCGCAGATCATCAGAGCGAGCAGCAGAGCCGCCGCGATGCGCATCAGCACAAACAGTATAAGATATTGTCCGATGGTGATATGTCCCGATACGGCTCCGAAGCTTTCGACAGAGCAGAGAGGCGCGTTCCACGCGGGCATATCATAGCCGCGGAATACCGTAAATATGTCGATTGAAACAGTGATCAGGGAAATAATGAAAGTTATCACACCCGATGACAGGAGCTTTGCGTTGAAGGTGCTGCTTCTGCCGTTTTTCGTGGAGCGAAGCAGCCGTGCAAAGCTTCCCGCCGAGGATTTTGTCACATATTCCGCGGCAAAGGAGCCGACGAAAAGCAGCAGTATCGAAGCGTACAGGAACAGATCGGCGTCTCCGCCGTAGAGCCTGTTCCAGCCGGTGTCGTATACGAACCATCCCCGTATTCCGGTCTGTGCTTCCTTGTTCTGCAGATACGCGGCGTGATTTTCAATGACCGTGAAAAACTCGCTGCGTGAGTAGGCGTAGTTGTATTCGGAGAGATATTTCCTGTATTCGTCAAGGTTGACCTCACCAGACAGGTAAGCCGCCTGCATATACTTCTGTTTTGACAGAGTTTCGTTTATGCTCTGACGCTCAGCTGAAATATACGCGAGCTTTTCTTCGGTAAGCGCGCCTTCAAGCTCGGTCATGTATTCCCTGTATACCGCGTCGGCATAGGAGTCTGACGGAGTATTTATGCGCACGGAATACCAGCTCTTGACGCAGAGGATCGCCAGAACAATGATGATAAAGCGGGAGGAAATCAGAGTCTTGAAGCATTCAGCGGCGACCAGAGAACGGCTGTAGGAACGTGAGGTGATTTTCCGCGCTGATGTTTTCTTTTTGACTGTGCGCGCCGTAAATGTTCTGCGCAGAGAGGACATGATACCCGCGGCTTTCAGCATGACGAAGGATACCGCGCTGTCAACGAACGGGATGCGTATCGCGTCTCCGTCCCGGGCAAAGCGGTAAACCGTGACAGCCGCGCAGAGCAGGATAATTGCCGGAAAAATTATCAGCATGGCGGGAACGAAGCCTGCCGCGCTTCCGAACAGGTCAAACGCTCTGTATCGCTCAAAAAGTCTTGTGACCGAAGCGGCGGTGATAAGGTTCAGATTCCTGAATATGCTGTTGGCGTTGAGATACTGAAGCTTATAGAGAAGGAAGCTGATACCGAACACCGAAAGTCCCGCGAAGAAGACGAGGACCATATTGTAAAAGAATACGGCGCAGAGCACAAGCAGCATGGAAAACAGCGCGAAGGACAGCAGCTTCATGCCGACAGTGATAATGAAATATTCGCCGACGGTTATCCGGTAGGGAGAATAGGTAAAGGTGGACAGAGTCTGCAGCACGCTGTCGGACGATGAGAAGCCCAGCCTCAGACCGAATACGGCAAAGGTGGAGAATGTAAAGACGAGTGTGATGAAGACCGACGCGAGCAGCATGGCGATGATCTTCGCTGCCGCCGTCTTTGCTCTTCCGTGTTTTGCGGTGCGTATTATGGGAAGGAATCCGCTCTGCTTTTCCTGGGAGAATATCACGCTTCCGAAAAGCATAAGCATGAAGAAGATGAAAATGTTTACCGTCTCATAGGAGAAGTATTCCTCCCACCCTCTCGAATAATTTACTTCGAGAACCACATTATCGCGGAGTTCCTTATAAAGCTCTATCACCCTGAGCTGATAACGGTAGGTAAAGGAATCCTCTGTCACTCCCATGTTGAGCAGAGAGGACATATTCGCTTCGGCGCGCCGGATCACGTTATCGAGGGCTGCGGGATAATCCTTTGCCGCGTTTACCGCCTTGTAGAGCTTTGCGAAAAGAATGCTGTCCGGGTAGGAATCGTCATCCGAATATATGCTGGGCATGGTTTCGACTTCATAATCGTAATCGCCCTGCTGCATGGCGGCATACAGAAGATTCTGCTGTTCAACTCTGAAGGCCTGCATTTCCTCATAATGCGCGTCTATCTCTTCGGGACTGCTTTCATATTCCTCAAAGAATGAGGCGATAAGATCGGTGGGCTCGGAAGCCGTATAGGTGCAGGCGGCATAGTACCATGCTGCCGCGGAGTTTATCATAAGCAGTGCAAAGAGAAATATCCAGAGATACCGAACTCCCAGCAGCTTTTTGCATTCGTATGCGATAAGATGCTTTCCGCGTTTCTTTTCGGCCTCTTCGTAAACGGCGGCGCGCAGTGCGTCGTCGTCAGCGGCTTCCTCCAGCAGCGACGGGGTGACATGATCGAATCCCGACAGGAATACCTCGCCTGTCAGACCTTTGAAATCCGTATTTTTCACAGGGATATTCCTCCTTTCATAAGCTGTTTCCGCAGTTCCTTTTTCATTTTTGACAGTATTCTGCTGACCTTGTTTTCGTCATAACCGGTGATCGAGGCGATATGGGATACGGAATCGGAATAACAGTATCTGCGCGTGAATATCAGCGCGTTCACTTTCGGCTGCTTTGCCAGAAAACCGTCAAGCAGCTCGCCGATGCCGTCCGGCTCGCAGTCGGGGACTCCTTCCAGACATTCGTCCAGCTCCACGAGGATCGCCGAGCGTTTCTGCGCCGACTGCTTTTTTATAAGATTCAACGCCAGACTGCGGACGATGCTTATCGCGTAGGCGCGAAGCGATTCAGGTACTGTCGGCGGTATCGTGTTCCACAATTTAAGATACAGATCGTTGACACATTCTTCCGCGCTCTCTCTGTCTTCGGTGATGCCGTAAGCGATCTTATAGCATATTCCGCCGTCGTATTTTTCGAAGGCGGCAACGGCTTCTTCCTTTCGTTGGGTGAACAGCGAGATTATATCTTTTTCACTTAACCGTTCCTTCAAGATACGAAACAGCTCCTTTCTTTCGTATTCTGCGTTCTATATACAAGGACAACTTTTTCCGTCATTTCTGTTCGCTTTGCAAAGATATTATTGTGAATAAACTGTAAACTGTGTGCTCTGCGTGAGAGGAATAAAAACAGCCGTCCGCGTGGGACGGCATATTTTACCTTACGATGACTTTTTTCGCGCACTCCTTTGCCATCTTTTCGGCGTACGGGGCAAGTGACGAAGCGTCGAGAAAATCCGTGTTTGTATAAAGGCTTTTTCTTCCGAGCCTTTCGAGCTTCGAGATTCCCAGCGGGTGATAGGGAAGCAGCTCCACGTGATCGACTCCGCCGAGCCCGGCGGCAAGACTGCTTATGCCGTCGAAATGTTCTTCTTCGAGATTTATATCGGGAATTATCGGACAGCGCAGCACTATTTTCGCGCCTCTGTCCGAGAGCATACGGAGATTGTCCAAAATCAACTCGTTTCCCACTCCCGTGAATTTTCTGTGCTTTTCCGAATCGATCAGTTTTATGTCGAACAGGTACGTATCCACATAGTCCAGCGAAGCGCGATAGTATTCCTCTTTCGCGTATCCGCAGGTCTCGACGCAGGTGCTGATGTTTTCTTCCTTTGCCGATTTCAGTATTTCAAGCGAAAATTCCGGCTGAAAGAACGGTTCGCCTCCGGACAGAGTAATTCCGCCGCCGCTCTGCTCATAGAAGTCGTGATCGCGCCCTGCTTCCGCCATTACATCGGCGGGGGTCACGGTCTTTCCGCAGTATTCCAGCGCAAGGGAATGGCATACGCCGGTACATTTTCCGCAGGAAACGCAGCCGCTGCGGTCATAAATATGAAATCCCTCTTCGCTGAGGCGATGCGCTCCCTTCGGGCATACGTTTATACAGCTGCCGCAGCCTATGCACTTTTCACCCGAAAACATTATATCGGCTCCGAGCCTCGCCGATTCGGGATTGTGACACCACACGCAGGAGAGGGGACATCCCTTGAGAAATATCGTGGTCCTTATGCCGTCGCCGTC
>JAZQNC010000318.1:0-11034 GCA_045627165.1 Eubacteriales bacterium | reverse complement strand
TTGGCGGAGAGGAAGGGATTCGAACCCTTGTGACGTTTCCGTCAAACTGATTTCGAGTCAGCCCCGTTATGACCACTTCGATACCTCTCCGTGTATGTCCACCTGATTTTCGACCCAAAAACTGATTTTCAAAGGAAAATCTTTAGGGTAGAACTTCAGGGTAGAACAGCAAAATATTAAGTTATTCGAACCCACGAAAACCCCGATACGGTAAGGGTTTTGAGGGGATGAAACGACCAATAGTGTATAGGATTTCGAGTCAGGGCCGTTATGACCACTTCGATACGCTTCCATGTATGTTCACCTGATTTTCTGCTCCAAAAGCACCTTTTCAGAGGAAAAACTTTAGGGTAGAACTCCAGGGTAGAACAGCAAAATATTCAGTTATTCGAACCCACGAAAAGCCTTATACGGTAAGGGTTTTGAGGGGATGAAACGACCAGTAGCAGTCATGATTTCGAGTCAGCCCCGTTATGACCACTTCGATACCTCTCCGTGTATGTCCACCTGATTTTCGGCCCCAAAACAGATTTTCAAAGGAAAATCTTTAGGGTAGAACTTCAGGGTAGAACAGCAAAATATTAAGTTATTCGAACCCACGAAAACCCCGATACGGTAAGGGTTTTGAGGGGATGAAACGACCAATAGTGTATAGGATTTCGAGTCAGCCCCGTTATGACCACTTCGATACCTCTCCGTATATTCTGTTGAACTGACGAATATTATACCATACAATGTCGTATTTGTCAATTATTTTTTCACAAACAGATAAATTTTAACAGACAGAAATTTATCCGAAATTTATCCGGTTTTTATGATATTGTCCGAATATTTGTGCTGCGGATATATTTCGCGCAATAAACGGTACTCCGATGATTGAGAAATGGAGTACCGTTTTATATTTCGGTGATTTGCTTTTAAGAAGTTCAGGTCAGCTCTTCTATGCGCGAGAATATGTCATTCTGACAGGGCTTGTCGCGGAGATAGTCTTTTGAGAGATTTTCAAAGTAGGTAAAGTCACCCCACTTTTTTCCGTCAACGTATTCACCCACCTTTTTCATCTTTTCCTCGTATGAAAGGGTGTAGTCGCAGACGATCATCCATTCTGATGCGTAGATGTTGCGCAGCTTTGCCACAAGAGAGCTCCATTCCGCCATATCCGCGTCGGCAATGATCCGTTCTAACGGCAGATATTCTCCGGGCTGAAGTCCCTGCGTCTGCAGAAAGCACCCGGCCATTGCGAAATGCCCGCGGTCATTGGGGTGTACGCAGTCCTCGCGGTAGAGAACCTCGTTGAGATAAAGCTCCGACAGCCTTGCATGAAAATCCGCAAGCTGATATCCGCGCTGACGTGCCATAAGGCGTACACTCTCGGCGTATCTGAATATCAGCGCATTTCCGCCGGGAAGAGGAGAAACGCCGTTTTTCTGAAATTCCGCATAGGGAACAGGCGTGCAGAGAATGACCTCGACGCCATTCCCGTCCAGAATATCGCACAGCCTGTTCATGTTGGAGATATAGGCCTCAAACGCTCCGTCAAGGGCTGCCTTTCTTCGCTCCGTGTCCGGGTCGGTAAGCGCAGTTCTGTTGGAGTCGTTCACTCCCAGCATTATGACTGCGTGGGTGGGATCGTGGACCAGAACGTCATCGTCGAGGTAGAGCAGAGCGGAACGCGCCGAGCCTCCCGATACGCCGCAGTTCCAGAATTTAATCCCGCTTTCCGGAAAATGTCTGCGGTAATAATCGATTATTCTCACAACATGATTGTTGCCGTGGGTAATGCTGTCACCTATAAAGCAGACTCTCGCATTATCGGGAAATCTGCGTATCGGATACAGCTGTTCTTTGTCTGTCATGGCTCAATCCTTTCTTCGTCCATTAATAAACCCTGACCTGTTTTTGATTTGATCGGAAATCCGGAAATACCGCGCGGGTCTGAATATTCTACCGGGCGGTTCCTGTGCCACGGGCTTCACCCGCTTCGTGCATATTGCACATTGTGCAGATTGCACGTTCATTTATCTTCGAACATGATTTCGATTATCGCGTCCACCGATGAGCTTTTCACGCCAATATAGCCGATCAGATAGTTCCTTATCGCCGTCTTGAGGTCGGCGCCATTTCCGTGCATTTCGAGCATAAGCCTGTTCATTCTGTCGAAGGATACGCTGTTGAACACGTCCGCCGTGCGCAGTCCGACTTCGCTGAAGGAGGTCAGCTCATAATCGCCTCGTATATCTTTGTACCGAACTCCGAGAAGACCGCTGATAAGATAGGCAAAGGAACCTGTGCGGTCGGCTCCCGCGGAGCAGTGGAAATAGAAGGGGTAATTTTCCTTTTCTGCCATTGCTTCAAACGCCGATCTGTACTGGTCCTTGTGATCCGAATTCAGCGAAAGCATCGATTCATAACCCGAGCCAGAGATAAAGTATACGTTTGGATTGTTTGCATCCCAGCCGGTGTAGGAGTGAGGAGCCTCTCCGCGGAGCTCGATTTCGGATTTCAGACCGATGTATCCGAAGGCGTTGAGCGCGTCGGTGTCGGCATAGGAGTGAAATTCGTCAAGAGAGGCGCCGCGGTAGACCATACCGTATTTTACTTTGCGGCCGTCGTCGGTGATGTATCCGCCTATATCGCGCACATTCGTGACCTTTCCCGCGGTAATGTATCTTACCGGAGTATCGGCGACCGTAAAGCTGTCGATGCCGCTGCATTTTCCGTTGTCATTTCCGCAGACAAACCAGTAATAGGTCTTTCCGGGGATAAATATTCCCGCCTTGTTTATCAGAGATGTACTGTCAGAGGTGACGATAAACGGAGAGCTGAATTCCCTGTTGTCGGCAAAATATATTGTGTAGGAGGAGTTTGACGTGCTGTCCGACCAGCGAAAGGCGGTGTTCTGATGGTCCTGAAATACTCTGTCGGAGGAGCAGAAGTCTTTTACATACGCGGTCTGCTCAGGCGAGGATTTGGACAGGAATTCCTTTATCTTATCGGTGTTGAGGCATATCGTGCCGCCGTTATATTTTTCAAGGCTTATTTCATCGCAGGGTGAGGGGACATTTACTTTGTAAAGAGCGTTTACCGTGATGTTCCTTGTCAGTCCTTCGGTCCGGTGTTCTTCCCATGTACCCTCGGCGTTGGCGATTTTCGGAACGTCGGGTTCTTTCCCCGTTACCGTGGGATTGCTGAGAATAAAGGGAACTTTAGCTGTCAGGCGGCCCATGGAATAGTAGCTGACGAAATATTCCCTTTCGGAATACTGAGCGGTAAAGTGTGCGTCTCCGGTAAGCCTGTCGTTTTCAAAATCGAAGATTCTGTCATCCGGATCCTTTTTCCAGCCCTTGAAGACAAAATCATACTTCGGGTCGGAAAGCGATGGCGGTTCGGGACGCTCAACCAGACAGTTCATGCCTGAGGTTATTGTAAAGCAGGGCTGACCGTTGGCGGGATCGAATACCGCGTTTACCGTGTTGTCGGAAAATTGCGCGTAAAGATTTATGTCTTCCGTCAGTGTCGTATTACGAAAATCAAATAATTCGCCTCCGGATTTTTCGGTATGCCACGCTTCAAAGTATCTTCCCTCAGTCTTCGGATCTTTCGGCTTTTTTATACCCAGACCTTTCTGTGCGGGATCGTCGAGATAGAGTTTTTCGCCGATATAATATCTTGCGTGAAGCTCATTGTAACCTAATATCTGTATATTTGAAGTTGCTTCTATATACAGTTTTCCGCCCGGAAAAGGTCTTGATGCGGGATTGCCGTAGAAATAGCTGATTACCTTGCCGTTGATTTTTATGTAAATATAGTCCTTGCCGCTGTTTATGCCTGTAACTACGCGAAGCCTTCCCTGTTCCACGGCGTACCAGCTGTTGTTTTCTATCTTATATTTTTTGGTTCCTACCGTACAGCCTTCTATCTCCCAGCCGAACATTATCCTCTCCTTTACTCCTGCGGGAATATAGGAGCGGCAGTATCCGCAGTTTCCGCCGATATCGACCACCATGAAGGATTTATCATGCTCTCTTCCTTCGGCGGGGCCGGTTTTGATTACAAAGCGTACTATCGTTGAATGTGTTTTGGAAAGTGACGTGAAGGGATAGGTATAGCCCAGAGCCTTGTCGTGAACGCTGTCCTTTACCAGGCCTCCCGGAACCACGTCTCCGATATTGACATAGTCAATGTCATCTACAAAGCCGTCGGGTTCGGCAAATCCGCCGAAGCCCTGCTGTGAAACGCCTTCGTCCACAAAGCATACCGTATAGGACAGAGTGGTTTTGTTAAGACTGTAGGCGATATAGCCGCCTTCGCTGCGGTAGTAATCGGTATATTTTTCTGCGATCATCTCGCCGTCGATTTTCAGAAACACGTAATCCTTGCCGGTATTGGGACCTGCGATAACGTAAAGTCTGCCGAATTCAATGTCGTGTCTGCCTTTGGTCACCGCGTCTGCCTTGACCCTCAGCCCGTCAAACATTTCCTGACCGGGGCAGAAATACAGCGCGTCGTCTCTGAACCAGACCATGCAGTTGGCGTTCCAATAGGTATCGAGAGCAAGCTTCCATCTGCATTCGTGATTTATTTCGGCCTGCCAGCCCAGCTTCACGATAACCGATTTGGTTTCGGATTTTCCGTTGTAGGTATATGTGCCGCTTGACACTGAGGTTTCGTAGTCTGTTCCCGCCATGCCGAGATCGGCGAGTGTAACCACATCATAATCGCCGGTAAACTCTTCGGGAAGAGAGAATACATCATTGTCTGCGTGTGAATTGTCAGTATTTTCGCTGTTGATCAGATTATTCATCGTGTTAGGTTCCGTAATCGTTGTTTGTAATGTGTCGAAGAAGCAGCGTTGTTCCCTGCGGCGTTTATATACCGAGGATATCCGCTATCGAGTCAAGATTTTCGGCAAAGAATATGTGCTTCTGCTTTTCGGGAGTCGATAGCTCAAAGTCGATCATCTGCGCAAGGAGGCTTTTCATATTGCCGTAATATCCCTCAAGGTCGTAGAATATGCAGGGCGCGGATATTTCGTTCAGCGAGCATTTCGACATTACCTCCGAGATCTCCTCCAGCGTTCCGATGCCGCCGGGAAACGCGATGAAGGCTTCTCCGAGCTCTGTCATCTTCGCTTTCCTCTCGCTCATGTTTTTTGCGACGATAAGCTCTGTAAGGCCGTTGTGCTGGTAATCCAGCGCCATGAAGGCTTCGGTCTCGACTCCGATGACCTTTCCGCCGGCTCTAAGCACGCTGTCGGCGAGTATTCCCATCAGTCCTGTTTTCGACCCGCCGTAAACGAGGGTGTTTCCGCTCTTTCCTATCAGACTGCCGAGCTCTGCCGCCGCGGTTTTAAGATATGGTCTGTTTCCTTCGGAAGCTCCGAGATAAACCGTGATATTCATTTGCATCAGCCTTTCTTATATATCAGTCAAGCAGTAAGTGGAGATATCTTTCGGGACTGTCGAGAAACCCTTTTGTTGTCCTGTAATGTTCGGTATCGCGGTAATCTACCGATTCGATCCCGTTTTCGGACAGCTGCAGGATTTCCGCGTTCGGAAACGCCATAAGTATGGGCGAATGGGTTGCGATTATGAACTGGGAATCGCTTTTTACAAGGCGGTCGATCTCGACGATCAGCTTCAGAATACTCATCGGCGACAGCGCGGATTCCGGTTCATCGAGTATGTAAAGTCCGTCGCCTTTCCGACTCTGAATTATTGACATGAAGCTCTCGCCGTGAGACATATTGTGCAGAGACACTCCTCCGTATGAATCGATTATTTTGGGAGCTGACGCAGGTATACTGTCCAGTCTGTCTATATGCGTCGCGGTATTGTACAGGCTTTCGGCGCGCAGAAAAAATCCGTGTTTCGCATAGGATTTTTTCACGACGGTCAGATGCCCGTATATCTCCGAATGAGAATCTTGGGTTGAAAAGCTGAAATTCTTCGTCCCGCCTTCGGGATTGAATCCGGCGGCAACGGCGATCCCTTCGAGAAGAGTGGATTTGCCGGTACCGTTTTCACCGACAAACAATGTCACCGGCGAGCTGAATCTGATATTATTCTCCGAAAGATATTTCACGACGGGAAGCGACCACAGATACGAATCCATGTTCAGCTTATTGTCAAATATTATTTCGCTTATATATTCTGCGCTCATGGCTTATTTCCTGTGAGTATTATATGTCTGTGCGTTTATTATACCCCAAACGGGACGGCATTACAAGCATTTTGACAAATATTCCGAAAACTTCCGCATACCTGACGGCGTTATTTTGTTTTGTAAAGATATTGAATTTGAACGAAGTATATGGTATAATGTCGGCAGTGATTATTCGTTTTATATTGTACATCAAGCCGATATATGAAAGGATACGATATATATGGAAACGAAACTGAACAGAATAAAGCCGTCGGATGCGGGAATCGATCCCCGCGCTTTGATACGGCTGTTCCGCGACCTTGACGAGCTGGGAAATATCAGCTCCTGCATGGTGCTGCGTCACGGCGCTGTCGTGGCGGAAGGCTGGTGGAAGCCCTTTGCTCCCGAAAAGAAGCACATGCTCTTTTCACTGTCAAAATCATTTACTTCCATAGCGTCGGCCTTTGCCGCCTATGAGGGGAAGCTTGACCGCGACAGACCGGTACTCGACTATTTCCCGGAATATAAAGAGAGAATACCCGGCATAGAGGAAAATGTGGCGAAGCTCACGACACGTCACCTGCTCAGCATGACGACAGGCCACGAGCCAAACGCCGATTATATTTTCGGCTACGACGACTGCGTGGGAGCTTTCTTCTCCTCGCATACCGGCCATGAGAGAGGCGTGGGATTTTCGTATAATACCGCGGCAACCTTTATGGTTGCGGCGGTTGTGCGCAGAGCTGTCGGCGAGGATGTGGCGGATTACCTCCGTCCGAGACTGTTCGAGCCTCTCGGCATTACCGATTATACCTGGGAGAAAACCGCTGACGGCACATGCTGCGGCGGCTACGGTCTGAGCATAAAGGCAGAGGACCTGGCGAAGTTCGGCCAGTTCCTGCTCAACCGGGGCGAATGGAACGGAGTGCGGCTTATTCTCGGCGAATATATAGACGAGGCCACCTCAAAGCACATAAACAACTGGGGCGGAAGCAAATATCAGCTTCTTGACAGTTTTGAAGACGAGGAGATGTCCGAAGACGCGAAGGCAAGCGACTGGGCTCAGGGCTACGGTCAGCAGTTCTGGAGATGTATTCCGAAGGGCGTATACCGCGGAGACGGTGCTTTCGGACAGATCTGTATCGTAATGCCCGAATACGATATTGTCGTTGTTTCCAATGCCGGCGGTACCGACGCGCAGAAGCAGATGTACTGTATATGGAACAACATTACCGACGACGCTGTGAATTATACCGCGAATGAAAATACCGCATCCGACGAAGCGGAGCTTGTCTCTCTTACATCCTCGCTTGCGCGTCCTACGCTGCGCGGCACGATCGCGGCGGAGAATTTCGCGGCGTATAACGGAAAGAAATTCCAGCTTCCGTCAAATCTCTACGGTATCCGCAGTTTCGTTCTCAATGTGAGCGAGGAAGGAACCGAAATCAGAGTACAGCTCAAGGGCTCGAATGATTACGACGTGCTTTACGCTCCCTGCGGAGCATGGAACGAGGGAAAGATAAGCTGCGCGGAACAGCCCTCCGACGGAGATATGGGCAACGCCCTCTCGGCTGTAACGAATACCGGAATCTATGATGAGAAGCGTTCGTATCTCGCACTCTGCTCGGCCATGGCTGAGGACGGAGCGCTGCTTATCACCGTGCTTCCCGACCGCACTCCTTTCAGAGTGAATTTCACCCTACGCTTTAAGGGAGGACGCGCTGCGCTTCATATCGACGGAATGTCCGCTCCGGCTTGTGACCTGACCGCTTACTGCTGCTGATGGACGCGAAAACAACGACAGGAGAAATACACATGAAAAATATTAAAATGAAGCCCGAATACAACGACCGCATGGCGGTTAAGGATAAGCTCTTTACTCCCCAGACCGGAGTAAAGCTGAACGCGGGACTGTTTTCGACTGTATTTGCCAATAACCGTGTATTTCTGCGCACCCTCGACATGGGCGCGATGAAATACTGGTTCGATGTAAAGACGAACACCCCTACCGACGCGCAGCCCTACAGAGGACATTTCGAGGACAACCTCAAGGGTTCGACCCTTTCCATGTTCCTTATGGGCGCGGCGAACTCTCTGCGCTGGTCTGACGACGAAGACCTGCAGGCGAGAGTGAAGGAGCTTACCGAAAGGCTGTATACCGCCGCTGATGAGGACGGCTTTCTCATGCCGGTGGATGAAACGCGCTTCGCTTACCGTGAATATCCCCACTACGTCCGTATATGGCTCTCATACGCGCTTGGCGCGGTGGGACTTTCCTGCGACAGACACGCCTACGACGTTCTGCGCAAATGGCAGGACTGGTTCAATTCCTGCAAGGATCTTCCGATAATCAAATACCTTGAGCTGGCGTTTCAGGGCGTGGTGGCTTCCACCTACGTATATACAACGCCCATAGGCAAAAAAGAGGATATAGACAGGACAATAGAATTTTACGAGGAGCCCTGGAGACTGGCTCAGTTCATGAGACGTGAAAAGAACGCTGTCCATGTACGCAACCAGCCCGGAACCGAGCCTCACGCCCACGGCAGCGAGCTTGAGGCATTCGAGGGATATCTCGACCTTTACCGCGCTGTCGGACGCAATTATTATCTCGACGCCGTTCTCGGAGCATGGGAGCTTTACCGCGCTGACTGGCAGCACGTGGGCGGCGGTATCGTAATGTGTGAGGGTATGCCGCAGAATTATCCCGGCTGCCGCTGGCTTGACAGCAAGGATCACTACAACGAGCTGTGCTGCACTTCGTTCTGGATATATCTCAATCAGCGTCTGCACAGGCTTTTCCCGGATAAGGAAGAATATGTTTCGGAGATAGAAAAGTCGCTTTTCAACGTGGCTATAGCGAATCAGGACGGCGGAGATGGGATCCGTTACTTTGCCTTCATGGAAGGTCACAAGCAGGAAAGCGGCAAGGTTCACTGCTGCTGCGGAGTGGGCACGAGAATATTCGGCTCACTTCCCGAATTTGTCTATTCCATAGGCAAGGACACGATTTCGGTGGATCTCTACGTTCCGTCGGAAATCACATATAAGGGACTCACACTCATCTCCGAAGGCAATATCCCCTACAGCGATGAAGTGAAGATAAAGATAAGCGCAGCCGAGCCGGTTGAGATGACGCTGGCGCTGCGTATGCCTTCATGGATGACAGAGGACGCCGAGATCAAGGTCAACGGCGAAACCGAATGTACAGGTCATACCGGAACATATCAGAAAATTACGAGCGTATGGCATGACGGAGACGTGATAGAATTCACGCTTAAACAGGGCTGGCGCTTTACCGAGTATCACGGCGCGGCTGAGATCGAGGGCAAAAAGCGTTTCGGAATCGAATACGGACCGGTACTCTATGCTCTCTGCGGAGAAGAGCCTATTGAAGGCGCGGATATAGTGAAGGACGAGCTTGTGTCGCGTCTTACGGATACCGCCGAACCTCTTTATTACAATGTTGCGGACAGCGGATATACGCTTGCGCCCTATTTCGATATCGGAAACGAGCCGAATTTCACATGCTACCCCGTTATGAGATAACCCCAATATACCATATAATATAAGGATAAGAATAAATGCCGACAATCAAGATTCTCGCGCTGGGCGATATTGTGGGACCCGCTTCGGTCGAATATATCCGCTCAAAGCTTTTCGGAATAATCAAAGACAACAGCATAAGCTTTACCGTGGCAAACGGTGAAAATGCCTGCATAGGAAACGGACTCGATCCGCAGAACGCGAAAATTCTGCTCAATTCCGGAGTTGACGTTATCACTTCGGGTAATCACATCTGGCACAAAAAAGAGCTTCGTGAATACATGGACCAGTCGAAGCGCGTGCTTCGTCCCGCCAATTACCGTTCCACCGCGCCGGGACAGGGCTATACGGTGTATATGGTGGACGGCTACCGCTATCTTGTCATGAACGTGATGGGAACCATGTTTCTCGAGCCGCTGGAAAATCCCTTCTACTGTATAGACCGTGTGCTTGAACACGCGAAGGGAAGCTATGATTTTTCGATCCTCGATATCCACGCGGAAGCGACCTCGGAGAAATACGCCCTTGCCCGCTATTTTGACGGGCGTATCAACGTTATCTTCGGTACCCACACCCATATCCCGACGGCAGACAATCAGGTGCTGAGGGGAGGAAGCGGTTTTGTCTGCGACCTCGGTATGTGCGGGCCTGTGGATTCGATTCTCGGCGTAAAGAACGAATGTATCATCGAAAAATTCATGACAAACATCCCGCTTAAATTCGAGCTTGCCGGCGGAGAGATATCGGCTCAGGGCGTTATTTTCACTCTCGATACCGACAGCGGAAGAGTCACCTCCACCGAAAGAATCACATTCTGACAGAATCTTAATAACCGACAATTTACAAAACAATTCCCCGGCAGAACCGAAAATCGATCGGAACTGTCGGGGAATAACTGTTTATATTTTCTGATATGCCGGGAGATTATTCAGCGCTCTCAGCGCTTGCCATATCTGTGTAGAACTTGTCGATGATTCTGTTCGCTGACTTTTCGTTCTGCCTGTAGAAGGAAGCGAAATTTGAATTGCCTGTAAGAGTGGTGAAGGGAAGAGCGAAGAAGAGGTTGTAGGTAGCGCCGGAGAAGCCGAAGTAGTTGCCGCCGACCTCGTAGGCGATAGTGTCAAAGAGGATGTCGAACATCTTTATGGAGTCTTCGTCTCTTGCCAGCTTGCCGTCCAGCATGATGTCGTAGTAGGTGGGGATTACGGTTTCCGCGCTCTTGTACGCGAGAAGCTCAAGAACAGCGCCGACCATATCGGGATTCTGTATCGTTCCGGGAACGCACATAAGTCCGCCCCAGTCAAGAGAAATGTAATTTTCCTGTTCTTCGTTGTACTTGGGGTA
>JAZQNC010000317.1:0-2207 GCA_045627165.1 Eubacteriales bacterium | reverse complement strand
ACGCCAAAGCCTCTGCCGAATTTCTCGGCGGCGCCGCGAAGCACTCCCACTCTCTCGAATCCCATTTCGGTGTGAAAGGCAAGACTTACCGCGTTTTCCCCGGTAATCACCGCAATCACGTCGCGTATGCCCTGCTTTGCTCCCAGCCTGAGCACTTCATTCATGAGAGCTCTGCCTGTTCCCCCTCTTCTGCAGTCCTTATCCACATAAATCGACAGATCGCAGGTATACATATAGCCCTTACGTTCCGAAAATTCGTGAAGATAGGCGTAACCGACAACTCTGCCAAACTCATCCTCTGCCACGATGTAGGGATACGACGCGGAGATCCTTTTTACACGGCTGCCGAAGGTCTCGTCGGTCAGCGCGTCGAATTCAAGAGTGAAGGTACTGTTTTCTATATAATAATTGTATATTTCACGACAGCGGGGAATATCCCTCTCCGTGATTTTCCGCAGCGTCATATTCTCGCCACACCGGTTCTGTGAGCTGCCTCGATAACCGCCGCAGCTACAACTTCCGCCACTCTCTTATCCAGCGCGGGAGCGATTATGTTCTCGGCATTAAGCTCATCGTCAGGGATAAGAGAAGCGAGAGCGAAAGAGGTCGCCACCTTCATTTCCTCGTTGATACATCTTGCGCGGCAGTCGAGAGCTCCGCGGAAGATACCTGGGAACGCAAGCACGTTGTTTATCTGATTCGGGAAATCCGAACGTCCCGTGCCGACCACTGCGGCTCCCGCTTCCCTGGCAAGATCGGGTATGATTTCGGGAGTGGGATTTGCCATCGGGAATACTATCGCGCCATCCGCCATTGAGCTGACCATTTCCCTGCTTACGATTCCGGGCGCGCTTACTCCGATAAACACGTCTGCGCCCTTCATTGCGTCGGCAAGAGTTCCGTGAAGCATTCCCTCGTTTGTCAGCTTCGCTATTTCCATGTGAGCCGGACTGAGGCTCTCGTCGTCCCGGGAAATAATGCCGAAGCGGTCAACCATTATAAGATGCTTTACACCCAGATTGAGCAGATGCCGTCCGATAGCAGTACCCGCCGAGCCTGCGCCGTTTATTACGACTCTGACCTCGCCGATTTTCTTGCCCACTACCTTGAGAGCATTTATGAGCGCGGCGGCGACGACAATGGCGGTACCGTGCTGATCGTCGTGAAATACGGGAATATCGCAGATCTCCTTGAGCCGCTTTTCGACCTCGAAGCATCTCGGCGCGCTGATATCCTCAAGATTTATTCCTCCGAAGGAGCCGGACAGCAGATATATGGTGCGCACCAGCTCGTCAACGTCTTTGGTTTTCAGACACAGCGGGAATGCGTCAACTCCGGCGAATTCCTTGAACAGCGCGCATTTTCCTTCCATTACGGGCATTCCGGCTTCCGGTCCTATATCGCCCAGACCGAGAACCGCAGTTCCGTCGGTTATTACCGCCACAAGATTTGAGCGGCGCGTCAGCTCCCATGATCTGTCTATATCGTCCTTTATTACCAGACACGGCTCAGCCACTCCGGGAGTATACGCCAGCGACAGATCTCTGCGGTCATTTACCTCCACACGGGAGACCACTTCGATTTTTCCCTTCCATTCGTAGTGCTTTGCGAGGGATTCTTCTCTTATGTTCATCTCATATATCTCTTTTCATGTATATTTTTTATCATGCGGTCATTACCGATCGTATGCCGTCATACCATTTCTTCCGGTCTGAAATATCTGTCGAATTCTTCTTCGCTGAGATATCCGAGGGATACAGCCGCCTGACGCAGAGAAAGGTTTTCATCATGCGCCTTATGAACTACCCTCGCGGCGTTTTCATAGCCGATATGCGGCGTTAACGCCGTAACCAGCATCAGCGAATTGTGGAGATTGTGGTGCATCTTCTCACGGTTTGCCTTTATTCCCCTTACGCAGTTTTTCTCAAAGGAAACGCACACATCGGCAAGGAGGCGCACCGACTGCAGATAATTGTATATCAGCACGGGCATGAAAACGTTAAGTTCAAAATTACCCTGCGACGCGGCTATCGAAACCGCGGTGTCGTTGCCCATGACCTGAACCGCCGCCATCGTTACAGCCTCGCACTGAGTGGGATTGACCTTGCCCGGCATTATTGAGGAACCCGGCTCGTTTTCGGGAATGGTGATCTCACCAATGCCGCAGCGGGGACCGCTAGCCAGCCAGCGGACATCGTTGGCGATCT
>JAZQNC010000316.1:0-3054 GCA_045627165.1 Eubacteriales bacterium | reverse complement strand
GTCCTACTATAACAGCGGCGGATGGAGAGCTACATGGTCCGGCGAGGGCGGCGGCGTTCTCATGAACCAGTGCCCCCACAACCTTGACCTCTGGCAGTGGATTTTCGGTATGCCCAACAGGATAAACGCCTTCTGCTCCTTCTGTAAGTATCACGATATCGAGGTAGAGGACGACGTAACGATCTACGCCGAGTATCCCAACGGCGCCACCGGCGTGTTCATCACCACCACAGGCGAAGCCCCCGGCACAAACCGTCTCGAGATCTCCGGCTCCAAGGGCAAGCTCGTATGCGAAGACGGCAAGCTCAAATTCTGGAAGCTGGGCATGGACGAGCGTGAGTTCTGCTATGCCACCGACAAGGGCTTTGCGCTTCCTCCCGTTGAGTACATGGATCTTCCCCACAACGGCTCCGGCGGACAGCACAACCAGATCCTCACCAACTATACCAACCACATTCTCAACGGCGAAGAGCTTCTTGCTCCCGGTTATGACGGAATCAAGGGTCTTTCCATCGCCAATGCCGCCGTCCTCTCCACATGGACAGGCAAAGCGGTTGACCTTCCCAACGACGGCGAAGAGTTCTGGGCTGAGCTCCAGAAGCGCATAGCCACCTCCAAGGGCAAGGAAAACGTGGTCGAGACTGTCGCAAACCTTGAAGGCACATACGGCAATCACTGAAAATAAATGCATCTGACATACAGAAAAATACTGTACGTTCTGTCGGTCATATTGACGATGGGGGCGCAGCTCGCTGAGATTTATTCTGCGCTGTGCCTCCATCCCGCTTTTTCCCCCGTATTTTCTTTTGCCGATGATATCGGTATTCTCAGAAGAATAGCTCTTCCCTGTATTCTCTTTACGGTCTGTCTGCTGATTCTGACCGAAGAAAGCTCAGCCGTAAGCATAAGGACGGTGCTGCTATGTGTACTGTCGGCTTCCGTTCCGGCGGTCGGGATACCGGTGTACTATAATACCGACAGCGTTACGGCGGGATATACCCTGTCCGCGGTGATGTTTACCCTGACGGCATTTGCGTCGGTAAATCTGCTCTGCGACGTTATCGCGCGGGCGGATACGGCGGCTTCGACAAAAAACAGAAAGCTCGCGGCGGGAGTGATCCTTCTGCTGATGCTTCCCGCGGCTCTGCTTGCATCCGTTATGACGGTAAAATATCCGGGAGCGCAGATGTTCGCGCTGTTTTACAGCGTATTTCCGCTGGAAGCGGTATGTGCGCTGCTCTGCCGTCTCATGGGAAAGCCCTGCGGATACATAACGGCGGCAATGGGAGCGGTATACTGCGCAGGCGGTATGATACTGCCCTTTGATTCGGATATCGCGGTATTGATATCGGGCGGCGGCTTCGCGCTGTGCTGGCTTGCCGCGTCTGCCGTGTTCGGCGTGAAAGAGCTTGCGGGTATAAGGAAAACGAATAACAGAAAAACGAAAAATGAAAGGATATGACAAAATGGCAAACAAGATAATTTCCGGCCTGGGATTCCATCATATCGCCCTCAAGGCCGCTGATTTCGATAAGTCCTACGAGTTTTACACAAAGCTGGGATTTGAGCCCTTCGAGGCATGGGGTGAGGGCGACGGCCGCGCCCAGATGTTCGACATGGGCGACGGAAGCATCCTTGAGCTTTTCGCGGGCGCGAAGGATATTCCCGATACCGGCAAGTTCCTGCATTTCGCAATGAAGTGCGACGACGTTGAAAAGGCATACGACACCGCGCTGGCTGCCGGCGCGCGTCCCATTACTCCTCCCAAATGCGTTCCCCTCAATTCCACACCGAAGAAGATGACGCTTCAGTGCGCCTTCGTTTACGGACCGGACAACGAACAGCTTGAATTCTTCAAAATTGTTGAAATCGAGGCCTGAATATGCCCTACACGCTTGTTTACATAGACGTAAAGCCCGAATGTGTCGATGATTTCGTGGCGATCACAAAATACAACTGCGAAAATTCGCAGAAGGAAGAGGGAAATGTTTCCTTCGAGCTTCTGAGCGTAAAGGATGAGCCGACGAAGTTCGTGCTCTGCGAGCATTTTATCGACGGTAAGGCAAACGACTTCCACAAGACCACCGAGCATTACAAAAAATGGAAGGAGACCGTCGATCCGATGATGGCTTCTCCCCGCACAAAGACTGTGTGCGAAAAGCTCGGCTGAAAAAGAATATGTCAGAGAGAGAGTATATGTGTACGCGCACCGCATTTCCGCATGGCGCGCGTCGGTATGCTCTCCTTTTGTTAGAACAACACTGACCCGCGCAGCCGTGCGGATATCTGATGTACGCGGTTATATTCTGCCGTGCATCTCACACATGGCGCGGAAATGACCGCGGAAAGGGTTTATCATGGACAACGGAAAATTCGCCGATATCATGTTTGCGAAAGCCTCGGAAAAAGGAATACCGCTGTCGGTGACGCTTGAGCTGACGAAAAGATGCAATTTCGGCTGTAAAATGTGCTATATCCATGGCGGGGAGAAAGACGCCGCTTCGGAACTGACCTGCGGTGAATGGATCGAGCTTGCCGAAAGCGCGGCGGAAAAGGGCGCGTTATACATACTTTTCACGGGCGGAGAACCCATGATACGAGACGACTTCTGCGATATTTACCGCAGACTGTACGGTATGGGATTCATAATCTCGGTCAACACAAACGGCTCTCTGCTCAGCGGCGAAAGCATGGAAATGTTCGGTGAGCTTCCTCCCGAAAGGGTAAATATTTCGCTGTACGGCACCTCGAAATCGACCTATAGAGATATGTGCGGTAACGCGGGAGCCTATAGGACGGTTATCGAAAACATAATGAAGCTGAAAGAAGCGGGAGTAAATCTGAGGCTGAATTACACCATGACGCCGCGGAACGTGAAAGACGCGGAGAAAATTTTCGCCTTTGCGTGGGAAAACGGAATCGCGCTCCGTGCCGATGCGTATACGTTTCCGGCGGTAAGGCGCGAATGTACGGCGGACAGTGAAAGATTCACTCCGGCTGAATACGCCGCCGCGAGGCTGAAATACGATAGCTTCCGTTTCGGCGGCGATAATG
>JAZQNC010000315.1:0-2469 GCA_045627165.1 Eubacteriales bacterium | reverse complement strand
TAGGATTCGTCAACCTTGAGAAGAGCGCGTGCAACGCCGTGACGGATAGCGCCTGCCTGACCGGAGATACCGCCGCCGTTTACGATGCAGATGATATCGAACTTGCCTGCAGTACCTGTAACTGCGAAGGGCTGATTAACTATGAGATTGAGGGTCTCGAGACCGAAGTAATCTTCGATGTCGCGTCCGTTGATTGTGATAACGCCTGTGCCGGGAACGAGTCTGACACGTGCGACGGATTTCTTTCTTCTGCCTGTACCGTAGAAGTAAGGCTTATCTGTGGCGTAATTGACTGCCATTGTTATCTATTCCTTTCTCTGTATCAGAACTTGTACTCTTCGGGCTTCTGAGCCTGCTGCTTGTGCTCGGGACCTGCATAAACCTTGAGACGGCCGATGCTTGCTTCGCCGATGGCATTGTGGGGAAGCATACCCTTAACCGCAAGCTCCATAGCGAGCTCGGGGCGTGTAGCCATAAGGGTCTTGTACTGGACTTCCTTGAGTCCTCCTACCCATCCGCTGTGACGGCGGTAGTACTTCTGTGTGAGCTTGTTTCCGGTAAGAACAGCCTTGGAAGCGTTTACTATGATAACGAATTCACCGCAGTCAACATTGGGTGTGAACTCGGGACGGTGCTTGCCGCGAAGAATTGTAGCGGCCGCAACAGCTGTCTTTCCGAGAGGCTTGCCGGCTGCATCGAGAACGTACCACTTACGCTCGATGGTTTCCTTTTTTGCCATAAAAGTGGACATTGAGTTTTTCCTCCGATTTGTAATCTATTTTGTACGCTCACTATTATATCATGTCAAAAGACCTTTGTCAAGCGTTTTCAAAAACAATTTTAATATATCTTTCCGCACCTCGCGTAATCTCATTATTTCTCTGTAATTCTCGCATTTGCAAATCTTTGAAACACTTTTTTTACAAAGAAAATTCTGTTAAAGCGGGCATATAATGTGAAATCAAACACGATCAGCGGATAGCTGATAAAAAAACGCTCCGTTAAATCCGGAGCGCAAGTTGATCATCGTATTATTCCACCAGCGCATCGTAATATTTTCCAACGTACTCGTCGTAAAGCTCGCGGTATTCCGAGTTGTCCGACGATTTGAGATCGCGGAGATATTCGTGGAAATCGCTGGCTTCATCCTTCATCCGTATCACGTAGACCGCAATGTTGGAACAGTGGTCGGCGATACGCTCAAAGTTCGAGATGATATCGTTGAACACAAACCCGGTTTCTATGGTGCAGTCACCCGCGCGCAGACGTCTGATATGGTTTTCACGAAGTGTGGTGCAGAGAAGATCGATGACCTCCTCAAGAGGCTCTACCGTTGCGGCAAGCTGAACGTCGTCGCGCTGGAAAGAGGTTATGGCGTTGCGAAGAATTTCTTCTACGGCATGGCTGATTACCTCAAGTTCATTCACTGCGTCTCCGGAGAAGGATATTTCTTTTTCGTTAAGCTCTTTCGCGGCATCGAGAATGTTGACCGAATGGTCGGATATGCGTTCAAAGTCGCTTATCGAATGAAGCAGCTTCGACACATTTCCGCTCTGAACATCGGTCAGGCTCAGACTTGAAAGCTTGAGCAGATACCCTCCGAGCTTGTCCTCGTACTGGTCGATCACATCCTCGTTGAGCGTTATGGATTCGCTGCTTTCCTCATCGAAGTCGTCAATGAGAGAGATTGCCGTGGAAATATTGTATCTGTCGAGCTCCGCCATCTGGTTAACGACATTTTTGCATTGGGCGAGAGCGTAGCCCGGAGAGCTGAGAAATCTCTCGTCAAGCAGCTCGGATACATCCTCCGGCTTCTGAGAGCTGTCTTTTCCGTCGGGAACGGTGAGTACAGTGAGCTTTTCAAGCCCCCGTGTAAACGGTATCTCGACAACAGCAGAGAAGATCTTGAAAGCCGTATTGCATACCGCGATTCCAACTGATGTTGCCGCCGCCGGCATGAAATCGAAATGCAGGAAGGCGTTGAGAACATAGAACAGCGCAAGGAACAGTCCCACACCGATGATGTTGAAATACAGGTAAACGAGAGCGGCGCGCCGTCCGTTTTTGTTCGCGCCTATCGACGAGATCATAACAGGCATACAGGCGCCAATAGACATACCGAGAATCAGAGGAAGCGCCGTCGCATAGGTAATGCTGCCGGTAAAGGAGAGAGCCTGAAGGATACCGACGCCGGCGGAAACGGACTGGATGAGCGCGGTGAGCGCGGCGCCGACAAGCATACCGAGAACGGGATACTTTGAAAATGTGGTAATTACCGAAATAAATCCGTCGCTCTTTGCGAGAGGATCGGCAGCCGCAGACATGGACGACATGCCGTACATAAGTATAGCAAATCCCAGCAGTATGGAGCCGAGATGTTTTTTCTTGGGATTTTTAATGAAGCAAACCAGTATGGTGCCGGTAAGCGCGAGAATTGGCGAAAAGGTGGTGGGTTTGAGCAGAGAAAGC
>JAZQNC010000314.1:0-5830 GCA_045627165.1 Eubacteriales bacterium | reverse complement strand
TCTTATCTTTTCATCGTGCATCTTTTTGGCAATATCCCAGGCAATGTCATCCCATCCGGCAGGGGAAGCCTGGATTTTCTCGCATACGGGACGGTATTTTTCAACGTCGAGTCCCTCGTCAAAGCACTGGTAGTACTCAGTCATGATATCCTGCGCGAAATGAATCCACGGTAAATATTTCAGCATAATACGATTCCTCCGATTCAGTATTTTATGTGTTTTTGTTCTTGTGCGGATTATACATCAATTACGGAATAATGTCAAGGTTTTCCTGAAACGAAAATTGTCGATTTTAATGGTAATCTTTATTGCATTTGAGAAACAACTATGCTATAATGACGCAGGGACAGAGTTAAATTATGTTACAGCAATATACTGTTTATCAGTAACGGAGGTAAAGCTTATGTATTTTGTTAATCCGACAATGCCCATGAAGGGCAGAACCTTTGCCGTATCATCCGAAAATCCGACGGGAGCCAAGGGCGGCGGATCAAGAGGCAGTGCGACTCAGAAAACCAATCCCTGTACCGGAATAGGCCCCGGCGATACTCTTACTCTGCTGGATATGGATGGACCGGGCGAAATACTCTCAATGTGGTTCGGAGGCAATGCCGACTGGAACGTGATTCTGCGCATATACTGGGACGGATGCGAAAATCCCTCGGTTGAGGCTCCGCTCTCGGCTTTCATGGGTTTTGCATATTATAATAATGTCCGCGACCTTGACGGTAATTTTCCTACTCTCAATTCCGCGCTTCTGATGGCGGCTCCCTTCCGCGGACTGAACGCATATTTCCGTATGCCCTTCCATAAGCATTGCAGGATCACGGCGGAGAACGTACATCCTTCCGCGGTGCGTGTGGTGTATTACACAATAACGGGAAGACAGGGACCCATTGAAGAGGATTCACTGTATTTCTGCGCTTCCTACCGTCAGGCTCTTCCGGTAAAACAAGGCGAATATTATACAATAATAGACGGTGTAGAGGGTGAAGGGCAGTTTCTCGGAGTAACGCTGGCAGCCGGAATAAACGGTCCCAACGGATGCTGGGTCGAGGGCGAAGCCAAAATGTATATCGACGATGACGAATATCCGTCTATCAACTATACCGGCACTGAGGATTATTTCTGCGGTTCCTTTGCGTTCGGATATGACATGATAAACAGATATCAGCCATACAGCGGGCTGTATGCCGGAATGTTTGCGATGTGCGGCGGCGACATCAAGGACCGATCAAACGCGACCTACAATACACAGCCGAGGTTTATGGGATACAGGTGGCATCTGCCCGATCCGATAATATTCGAGAAAAATTTCCGTATGATACTTCAGAATATGTGGATGCCCGATGGGGTCCACACAGGACGGAGAGACGATTTCGCTTCCGTCGCCTACTGGTATCAGAAGCTTCCGACAGCAAAATTGAAACCGCTTCCGACAGCCGCGGAGCTTGCTCTCTGGTAATTATTCGGGAAATTTGAAAAAACGGTTGTATTTGTTGGACTGTTGTACTATAATAACACTGATAATAAAATACCGAAAGGACGGTACCAAATAAATGAAAGCTTTGATTTTCCGCGGCGGCTGGGACGGACATGAACCGATACAGGTATCCGAGAGATTTGCTTCTATCCTTCGCTCGCATGACTTTGAAGTTGAAATATCAGATACGCTTGACTGCCTTAAAGACAGAGACGCACTGCTCGGCTACGATCTTCTTGTTGCCTGTTGGACAATGGGTTCGCTCCCCGGAGACTGTTCCCGTAATATCTGCTACGCAGTAGCTCACGGAGTGGGACTTGCAGGATGTCACGGCGGCATGTGCGACTCGTTCAGACAGGATACCGAATGGCAGTTTATGACCGGAGGACAGTGGGTATCTCATCCAGGCGGAGACGGGGTTAATTATACCGTAAATATACGTCCCGGAAGCAGTCCGATTACGGAAGGACTTGAGGATTTCCAGGTATGCTCCGAACAGTATTATCTGCATGTCGATCCCTCTATTGAGGTACTTGCGACTACTCGATTCCCGGTAGTTAATTACTATCACGCATCCAACAAGCCTGTAGATATGCCTGTTGCATGGACGAAATACTGGGGTATAGGACGTGTATTCTATTGCTCGCTGGGACATCACGACGATGTATTTGACAAATCTCCCCACGCCCAGGTACTTATGGAGCGCGGTATGCTCTGGGCGGCAGAATCAATGAATTATGCCCGTGAGCACGGACATGATCCCGCAAAATACGAGAAAAACTGAAATCCGAAAACAAGGTGGACTTATGTTAAAAGCAGGAATGGTCGGCGTAGGCTGTATCAGCGGCATATATCTTAAGAATTTTACTCAGGTTTTCAAGGATGTGGAACTGGTGGCCGTCTGCGATCTTGTGCGTGAAAGAGCCGAAAACGCACAGAAAAACTATAATATTCCAAAGCTCTATGACACAATGGAGGAGCTGTTTGCCGATCCCGAGATAGACGTTGTTCTCAATCTGACACGTCCCTATCAGCATTACGAAGTGTCGAAGGGCGCGCTTCTTGCGGGAAAGCATGTGTATTCCGAAAAGCCTCTCGGAGTAGACATGAACGAAGGGCGTGAGCTCGTGCGGATAGCTCAGGAAAAGGGGCTGTGGCTCGGCGGTGCTCCCGATACCTTCATGGGCGCGGCGATACAGACCTGCCGTAAGCTTGTTGACGGCGGAGTTATCGGCGATATCGTCGGCGGGCGTTTTGTTATGGCGGGACGCGGTCCTGAGAGCTGGCATCCTGATCCGGATTTCTTCTATCAGAGAGGCGGCGGACCGCTCTTTGACATGGGACCGTATTATATCACCTGTATGATAAATCTTCTCGGCGGCATAAAAAAGGTTTACGGTTACGCAAGAGCCGCTCAGAGCGAACGCATCGCAACCTGCAAGGAGCATTACGGCGAGGTAATCAAGGTCAATATACCCACGTTCTACGACGCGATAATCACCCTTGAATCGGGAGCTAATGTATCTCTCTGTACTTCATTCGATACATGGAACACGCGGCAGACGAATATAGAGCTTTACGGCACAAAGGGTACGCTATATGTCCCCGATCCCAACTGCTTCGGTGGTACGATAAACTTTTTCAACGGCGAAAAGGGAAAGATGGAAGAGTATCCTCTTGAATTCGATTACGCGGAGAATTCCCGCTGCCTCGGACTTGACGATATGTGCGCCGCAATAGAGCAGGGAAGAAGCGGACGCGCAACATACCGTCAGACTTTCCATGTGCTTGAAACGATGTGCGGTATACTTGAAAGCTCCAAAACGGGCAAGCCATATATCATGACTTCCGAATTCAGACGTGAAGCTCCGATGGACCCCGCGCTTCCTCACGGAAAATTGTAATTCGACAGATAACTCAGAAAGGAAAATATCATGTTAAAAGCAGGAATGGTCGGCGTAGGCTGTATCAGCGGCATATATCTCGAAAACTTCAAAAACGTATTCCGTGACGTCGAACTGGTCGCGGTCTGCGATCTTATACGGGAAAGAGCAGAAAACGCACAGAAAAATTACAATGTTCCCAAGCTTTACGACACAATGGAGGAGCTCTTTGCAGATCCCGAAATTGACGTCGTTCTGAATCTGACACGTCCATATCAGCATTATGAGGTATCTAAGGGCGCGCTTCTTGCCGGCAAGCACGTTTATTCCGAAAAGCCTCTCGGCGTAGATATGAATGAGGGAAAAGAGCTTGTGCGCATAGCCAAAGAAAAAGGTCTGTGGCTCGGCGGAGCTCCCGATACCTTCATGGGCGCTGGGATACAGAGCTGCCGTAAGCTCATAGATGAAGGTCTTATAGGCGATGCTGTCGGCGGACGCTGCGTAATGACGTGTCACGGTCACGAGAGCTGGCATCCCGATCCGGATTTCTACTATCAGCGCGGAGGCGGACCGCTCTTCGATATGGGACCCTACTACATCACATGTATGATAAATCTTCTCGGCGGAATCAGATCCGTATACGGATACGCCAAGACTTCATATCCGGAGAGACTGATAACCGCAAAGCCTCATGTCGGAGAGATAATCAAGGTCAATGTTCCGACGCATATCGAAGCGATACTCAATTTTGAAAGCGGCGTTTCGGTATCGCTTCTTACATCTTTCGACGTATACAATACCCGCCAGACAAATATCGAGCTTTACGGCACGAAGGGTACGCTTTACGTTCCCGATCCCAACTGCTTCGGCGGTACCATAAACTTCTTCAACGGCGAAAAGGGCGCAATGGAAGAGTATCCTCTTACCTTTGATTACGCGGAGAATTCCCGCTGTCTCGGACTGGATGACATGTGCGCGGCTATCGAGCAGGGAAGAAAGGGCAGAACCACATACAAGCAGACCTTCCATGTACTTGAGGCGATGTGCGGAATTATCGAAAGCGCAAAGACTGGCGAAGTATACGAGATGACAACGAAGTTTGAGCGCGAAGCTCCCATGGATCCCGCGCTTCCTCATGGCAGGCTTTAATAGTACTGAAAATGAATACCCGTGATTTAGACATAACCACCGGAGTGGGTCTGTATAAAGCCGTTCCGCCCGAAGAACGCAGAGTTGGTATTGCTTATACCACATGGCACAGAAGCGCGTCGCGCTGGGGCGAAGGCTTTACATGGGATGTTCCGCTCAACGGTCCGTATCTATCCGAGGACCGCGATATAATCCGCAGCCACGGAGAACAGCTGAGAGATAAGGGCATTGACTTCGTTTTTGTTGACTGGTCGAATAACACCTGCTACGATCCCGAAACCATGCGGGACAGCCGTGAAGATTTCAGAGTGATCGAGGAAGCGACCGATGCTCTCTTTGAGGTCTGGTCTGAACTTGAAGGCGCCCCGAAGATTGCCTTTCTCGCCGGACCCGGACATTCGGGGATGGAAAATCTGCTCAACGGCAATCATCAGCGCAAGGTTGATCAGATATATCGTGACTATGTTCAGAAATATCCCGACATGTATTTCCGCTGTAACGGAAAGCCTCTGCTTATCTGTTACGGTGCCACGCCGACGCTCTACGGAGCCCATCCCGAATGGGACGACGACCGTTTTTCAGTGCGCTGGATGACCGGATTTGTGGGACAGCAGGATGATCTGTTTGACAGAAATACTCTTGCCGCGGACACATACTGGAGCTGGGAAGAGAGGGGAACTCAGACCTACCGCGTCTTTAACGGCGAGGTTGATGCTGTGACCTGTACCGCCGCGTCCAGACCGCAGGCGGCTGTCGGAGGATACGGATATATTCCGGCAGTCGGACGCGAAAACGGAGCCACACTTAGAAGACAGTTTGCGCGCGCAAAGGCTCTCGGAGCGAGATACGCGATTGTCGTATCATTCAACGAATGGGTCACCGGAGAACAGCCCTCGCTTGAAGTGTCAAAGGATATTGAACCGTCGAAAACATACGGTACATTTTACATTGATCTGCTCGGAGAGCTGATAAAGGATTTCAAGAAAACAGAATAATCCAGTAAAAAGACAGGGCGGACGAAATCAAATCGTCCGCCTTTTGAATTTGCGTTTTGTTTTTGCGAATAGTATAATTATTTCTCGTTAAGCACCGACATCTGCGCGATACCCTCTTTGTATCTCTTTTCGCATTCACGAAGGGTGGGATACCATATCGTCTGCATGAATCCGAGAAGATGCTCATCCGAAACGTGAGAACGGCAGTATTTTACGGTGTTTGCAAAGTTGTCGTCGCAGCTCCAGTTGCTTCCCCCGGGAATCTGGTCGAAACCGTATCTGTCCAGCTCGTCGTATGAGCCGTACATGTTTCTTTCACC
>JAZQNC010000313.1:0-2960 GCA_045627165.1 Eubacteriales bacterium | reverse complement strand
GACACGTTCGTTTCTGCGCACGCTTCCCACCACGTCGCACATGCAGTCATAGAGCATTCTCGTTCCCTTTTTGTCCCGATTGTAGTTAGCGGCGCGTTCCGGACGGATGCCGATGCTGTCGGCCGTTTCGACCGCGTCTATATTCGCGGCGATAAAGAGAAATTCCCAGCCGTCCTTTTCTTCACGGCTGCGTATCATTTCCCTGACCTTTGCGCCGGAATACTGACGGCTTGCGTTTTCCATACCGTCGGTGGTGATGATAAAGAGGGTGTGAGCCGGTACATCCTCTTTGCGGGCGTACCTGTGGATGCTTCCGATGTGACTGATCGCTTCGCCAAGGGCGTCGAGAAGCGCGGTGCAGCCTCCGACAGTATAGTCGTTTTCGGTAAGAGGCTTGACTTCGCTGAGTTCAACCCTGTCATGAAGCATCTCGCTGTCATTGGAAAACAGAACTGTGGAGACGTATACCTTTCCGTCCTGCTTTTTCTGCTTTTCTATCATGGCGTTGAAGCCGCCGATAGTGTCCTCTTCCATGCCTGCCATGGAGCCGCTTTTGTCGATGATGAATACCAGTTCGGTTGTGTTGTTTTCCATTATCTTTCCTCCGTTATCGTGTCCTGTTTATCTTACGCTGACATTATAGCATAAAATACCGAACAAAAGGTCTCCCGTCAGGCGACATTTTGTTCTATATAGAAAAGGAGAAGCTGTGAAAAATCTGATAATATATATCCATGGCAAAAACGGCAGCGCCGAAGAAGCGCGGCACTATATCCCGCTGTTTCCGAATGCCGAAACGGTGGGATTTGACTATAAGTCCGCTCTGCCGTGGGAAGCGGAAAAAGAATTTGCGGAATATTTCGACAGCGTCAGCGAAGGCTATGATAAGGTCTGTCTTATAGCCAACAGCATAGGCGCGTATTTCTCGCTTGTGTCGCTGGGCGGCAAAAAGATCGACAGGGCCTTTTTCATCTCGCCCGTTGTTGACATGGAAACGCTGATTCGCGGACTTATGGCAATGGCGGGAGTTGACGAATGTGAGCTGGAAAAGGAAAAAACGATCCCGACCTCATTCGGCGAGACGCTTTCCTGGGAATACCTGTCATGGGTGAGAAATCACCCGATAAGCTGGAATATCCCCACAGAGATATTGTACGGCAGTACCGACAGCCTTCAGACCTATGAAACGGTTTCGGATTTCGCCGCCCTGTGCGGCGGCAGCGTCACGGTTATGGAAAATGGCGAGCATTGGTTTCATACTCCGGAACAGATGAATTTTCTGGACGAATGGATAACCTCGAAAAGCCGCAATAACGGTTGATTTTGACGGTGAGGTGTGATATAATGTCCGCAGATGGAAAATCTGATTTTGAAAGAGGTTATGTTTATGAATCCGCTGCTGCCTTCAAGGTTCTGTGTTCCCGACGCGGAAGCTCACGCTTTCGGAGATCGGATGTATATTTACGGCTCGTTTGACATTCCCGGAAACAGCGGGTACTGTTCTTCGCAGTATCACGTGTTTTCTTCGGACAATATGGTTGACTGGATAGATCACGGCGTCAGCTATCACAGAGACGACGCGGTGCTCTATGCTCCGGACTGTGTGGAAAAGGACGGAAGATATTATCTCTATTACTGCACTGACCGCGGCGAGGAAGGTGTCGCTGTGAGCGACAGGCCCGAAGGACCTTTTACCGACTACGGCATGGTGGAAGGCGCGAACGGTACGGGGATTGATCCTGCCGCTTTTGTCGATGACGACGGAAAGAGCTATTTCTACTGGGGACAGTTCCGTCTGAAGGGCGGTCGGCTCGGCGAGGATATGAAGAGCCTTGTGAGCGATACCTGCGATTACCATATGCTGGACGAATTCGTCCACGGATTCCATGAGGGTTCGTCGATGAGACGGCGCGGAGACTGGTATTATCTCGTATATACCGATATCACCCGCGGGAAGGCTACCTGTCTGAGCTATGCCATGTCGCGCTCTCCTCTCGGACCGTTTGAAAAGCAGGGTACAATAATAGACAATATCGGCTGCGATCCATGCAGCTGGAACGATCACGGCTCCATAGGGGAGTATAACGGACAGTGGTATGTATTCTATCACCGTTCATCCGGACGTACAAACGCCAACCCCCGTGTCTGCGCCGAGCTGATAGAGTTTGACGCCGACGGCAGAATACGCGAGGTCCAGATGACCACGCAGGGTACCGAACCGCCGATTTGCGCCGGACGTGTCGTTGAAGGCTACCGTTACTGCTACGAAAGCGGACAGGCATATTATGAATTCGAGGATTATTCAAAGACAGCCGATACATACCCGGTATGCCGTGTTCACGGCGGCGACTGGCTGATGTACAGATACTTCAATCTTCCGAAGGGAAAATACAGGCTGAAAGCCGTCTTTGACGCGCCGCAGACGCCATTCCGCGTGTTATTCAGCTGCGGAAGCTATATAAATCAGCACGTTCTTGCTTCGGCGACGGTTGACCGGGATAACCATGAATTTGATATCCCCGTGGCACTTACGTCGGATATGCCCTCATGCGGCTGGCCGGTTTACGTATCGGTAAACGGAGAGAGCGGAGAAACTCTCGGATTCAGATATTTTGCGTTTGAAGAAAATAACGATTGAATACCGGCGGAAAAACAGACAAAGCGGATACCCGAAAGAGTACCCGCTTTTATGCTGCACGATTTGGTCTTATTCGCTTTTGTGTCTGAAATCCTCTGATATGACGGTGCGGAATTCGTGTATCGCCGCGGCAGTACAAACGGCGCATAGGATGACTTCTATCGAGATCAGCGCTTTGCCGTCCGAAAACGGTATGGCAAGCGGAAATATGAAGAGAAGGATACCCGACAGCCTGTTGAGTATGCTGTGAACCGAAGGGAGAGCCTTGTTTACCGCGAGGCCGAATATCACGCTGACAGCCTTGATAAACAGGATTATCACC
>JAZQNC010000312.1:0-7193 GCA_045627165.1 Eubacteriales bacterium | reverse complement strand
TGCCTTGAAGCCTGCATCGGCAGAAACCGCGAGAACCTTGTCAAATGTAACTGTCTCGCCCTCGGCAACCTCAAGCTTCTCTACGAAGATTACATCGCCCTCGTTGACTTTATACTGCTTTCCGCCTGTTTCGATAATTGCGAACACGAAAAGCACCTCACTTTCTTATACGGGAATCAAACCCGAAGACTCGCTGAACCGGGTATCGGAAACCGGTTTTCACCGACTCCGAATTTATAACCACAGAACATGCGGCAACTGTAATGATACCACAACAGCGTCGAGAAGTCAATATTATCTGTTAATATTAACATATTCTTTACAAGTATTTACAGCCGGGATATAATTATGACTGAGAAGGCTGTTCTTGTATTTTATCGGTTCTGTCTTCCGATATATCGTCAGACACATTGGCGCCTTCGCTTGTTTTTTCGAGATTATCGGTGACAGATTCTTTTTCGACGGTATCCTCGGCCGAAGGGAGAGAAGCGTCATCCGACTCTTCTATTTCGGCTATGTCAAGATGTGTGCGTATCGGAGCATGCGGAACGCGTTTAAGAGGATCGTAGCGGAATTTGCGGCAGCTATACCCGCACGCCACCACTCCTTTTTTTGAACACAGCATATGCTCATCGTCGGAAAGACTCTGTGCTTTGTCGCAGAAAGCACATACTCTCGGCATCTCGGGCTCGTTTTCTCTGTTCTTCATCAGTTATTCCTTCCGATAATTTATTTCTGTCATTGTATCATATTTTGTTTAATAATTCAATAGCTGAACGCCATATCAGAACAGCGTTGTTTTCATCACCGCAAGCAGAACGCAGACGAAGGCGATGACCGCCGCGGTAATAATATGCACGGACTTGTGCATTGCAAGCACGGCGAAAAATTCGCGTATGAATCCGTTGGGCCAGAAATACCATTTTGTTCCGCTGGCGATACCTTCCGCGTCCAGTCCTGCCTTGCGGGCGAGTATTCCGCTTCTGTAAATATGGTAATTTGTCGTGGCAAAAGCAAATCTGGCGTTAGGTTTTATCCCGTCAGCTATCTTTTTTGAGAAAAGCATATTTTCAAATGTATTTTTCGACTGCTTCTCCGGTATGACCTCGCTGTCTTCCACTCCGTGCGAAAGAAGGTAAAGCTCCATCGCGGAGCCTTCGCTGATGACTTCATTGCTTCCCTGACCGCCGGAGGGAATATAGATCACCGGCTTGCCGACGGCGATTTCCTGCTCCCATCCGAAGCGGTAAGCGCGGTTAGTGCGTCCCTTGAGAAGAGGAAGCAATCCGCCGCGTTTGTCTATCGAACAACCGAGAATGATGACAAAATCCTTGTCGTAAGCGGGAACATGAGAAGCGGTGAGCTTTCCCATAATGATGAATCCGGCGAAAATACATTCAAAATAGCTCAGGCACAGCCTCAGAAAAAGCGAAGCGAAGGTATTCAGACCGATAAACAGCTCTTCCCTGTCAAGACCTGACGGTATGATCACATTTTTATAGATAATGGCTGAAACAATCGTAAGGGCGAGGGTCCCTCCGAGATAGAATACCGCAAGCAGTACGCTCATCAGATTGTGCAGGTGAAAGCCTTCATGCCGTATCAGCGATATGTTGCTTATCGCAAGAAGCAGACATATCAGAGAAATCACCGGTACTGCAAGAACGGTAAAGCTTTTGGGATATCCGATGATAATGTCAAACAGCTCGGATGCGGTTACAGAGCCTGATCTGTTTAGACAGTCTATACAGGACGCGGTCAGTGAAACCGCCATGATGGAGGTAAATATTATTCCGCCGATAAGCATGGCGTTTTTATATGAATACAGCGTTTTACCGAGAGACGCGCGCAGCCCGCCCGCCATTGTTCCGATAAGGAAAATCAGTATAAATACGGCGGAAGCCGTGAGCATCAGTCCCGCTTCACTGTCGGATATGTCTCTGCCGCCGGTGCTGAGCATGACAAACAGAAATACCGAAAAAAACCAGATGACCGAAACGGCTGTATTAAGGAATTTACTGTCTCTTTTCATTAACAGGCTCTCCGTTGTTTTGATGCAGTAATTATACCATTGTTTTCCGCTCCTGTCAATGATGTGTTTACATCTGATACATAAAATACGCTTTAATTTCACGCTCCGATGGAGTATTATATGAATATACATTCAGATGAATAAATGTTCAGATGAACATGGATTCAGATGAACGTCGGAATGATTACGGGAAAGGATTCTTTCGCATAAGCGAAAGAATGTTATAAAAATGGAAAAACATAATCATGAACAGACGCTGCAGAGCGTGCGCGATTCGCTTCCGGACGATTCGCTGCTGTGCGATCTCGGAGACCTTTTCAAGATATTCGGAGACACAACGAGAATAAAAATTCTGTACTCGCTTTTTGAATCTGAGCTCTGCGTCTGCGCCATATCCGAGCTTCTCGGAATGGAGCAGTCTGCCATATCCCATCAGCTCAAGGTCCTGCGCGACAACAAGCTGGTGTCATACCGCCGCAGCGGAAAGACTGTATACTACAATCTCGCGGACGACCATGTGCGTTCAATTATCGGTCAGGGCTATGAACATCTGACAGAAGAATTTGAGCAGGGATAAATCTCCATGAAGAATACATTTGTTTACGGACTTGAAGACCTTGACTGCGCTGTGTGCGCAGGAGAGATGGAAGAAGCCGTAAGAAAAATACCGGGAGTGCTGTCGGCGGACGTCAGCTATTTTAATCAGACGCTGACGATCGAGTGCGATGAAAGTGATATTTCCCGTATAATGAAGCGGGCGGTAAAGGTCTGCCGCCGTATTGAGCCCGATTGTAAAATAGACGGCGGTACCGCTGACCGCGGAAAAATCCTTGATATCGTCCGCATTGTGTTTTCTTCCGTGCTGCTTTTAGCGGCGCATATTTACGGAACGCGCGGATTGCTTGGAGGATATCTGTGCATAATTTCCTGTCTCGCCGCGGGTTATGAGGTGATATGGAAAGCTCTGCGCAACATAATACACGGACGCATATTTGACGAGAATTTTCTGATGACAGTCGCGTCAGTCGGAGCGATCATTATCGGAAAACCCGGAGAAGCAGCGGCGGTGATGATATTCTACTCACTGGGCGAGCTGCTTGAGGATATCGCCGCGGGAAAGAGCAGAAGGTCGATCTCGGCACTGCTGAATATACGTCCCGATAAAGCCAACGTTCTGCGCGGCGGCGATATAATTTCGGTACTTGTTGAAACCGTTGAGGTCGGAGAGACGATTTTGGTGCGTGCCGGTGAAAAAATACCGATCGACGGCGTCATAATCGAAGGTAACAGCTCCGTAGATACATCGTCGGTAAGCGGTGAGTCCATACCACGCGACGTTACGGAAAACGACAGGGTTTTCAGCGGAAGCATCAACTGTTCGGGTACTCTGAAAATCCGTACCGAATGCCGTTCCGAGGACAGCACTGCCGCAAAAATTATCGGCATGGTGCGTCAGGCTCAGACAAAGAAAGCCCGCACCGAGAGCTTTATATCGAATTTTGCGCGGTACTATACTCCGGCGGTGTGTGCCTTTTCGCTGCTTGTGGCTGTTGTTCCGGTCTTATTGGGCGGAAATCTTTCGGAGTGGATATACAGAGCCTTGCTCTGTCTTGTGGTTTCATGTCCCTGTGCGCTGGTAGTATCGGTTCCGCTTTCATTTTTCGGAGCGATAGGCAGCGCCGCGAAGCACGGCGTCCTTTTCAGAGGGTCCTCAGTTATCGAGAATCTCTCAAAATCGGATACGGTGGTATTTGACAAAACCGGAACGCTTACCACGGGAAAATTCACCGTGACCGATATACGTCCCTCAGGCGGCGCCGACAGAAGTACTCTGCTTGAATATGCCGCGGCTGCCGAGTCGGCGTCGTCCCATCCGATAGCGTTGTCGATAACCGAGGCTTACGGAGGCGAGCTTTCTGCGGAGCTGATATCTGCCGAAAACCGGGTTGAGCTTGCGGGAATGGGCATAAGTGCGGTATACAGGGGAGTGAATATACTGGCGGGAAATCTCAGACTTATGGAAAAATACGGCATAGAGGCGGAAGAAAACAGCTGCGCGGGAACATCGGTGTATATTGCCGCAGACGGAAAATATATGGGAAGCCTGATAATATCTGACACTTTGAGACCGAATGCCAAAGATGCGCTCGATTCGCTTTCTCGTGTGGGAATAAGAAAAAAGGTCATGCTTACGGGCGACGGCGAGATAACCGCAAAGGCAATGGCGGCGGAATCGGGAATAAATGAGGTTCATCATTCGCTTCTTCCGCAGGACAAGGTAAACGAGCTTGAAAAGATAATGGAAAGAGCAAGCGGAAAAGTGATATATGTCGGCGACGGAATAAATGACGCACCCGTACTCGCAAGGGCGGATGTCGGAGCGGCAATGGGCGCAATGGGCAGCGATATCGCCATAGAGACCGCCGATGCAGTTATTATGGACGACGATATTTCAAAGCTGAGCTCAGCTATAGATATATCACGCTTTTCTGTCCGTATAGCGAAGGAAAACATAATAATCGCCATAGGAACAAAAGCTGCGATCATTCTGCTCGCGTCTCTCGGTATCGCAAATATGTGGGCCGCCGTTTTCGCGGATGTCGGAGTGCTTATACTCGCCGTATTAAACGCCATGAGAACGCTTTCAAAATAAACTCGCAATGCAATAATCAGATAACGCAGACGGTATCGCTTCGTCTGCGTTGTCTTTTTATTATGTGATATACTTTTCGAGCAGTACGAGCCGGACGTCGGGGATCCCGTTGAAAACGCAGGGTACCGTGCATACTTCCCTGAATCCGAGCTTTTTATACATCGCCCTTGCCGGAAGGTTGCGCTCCTGAGTGTCTATTCTGAGCTCATGACAGCCGTTTTCAGCGGAAATGCTTTCGTAGAATCTCACAAACGCGCTTCCGTATCCGGCTCCGCGGAATGCCGGGTCTATTGCCAAAGTGTGCATTACCATTACCGTGTCATCGGAACAGTCATGATCCCACCCTGCGTCTCTGTAGCAGTCAAGCTGTATTTTATTGAATACGGCGGTTCCGACGATCGTACCGTTATCCTTTCCGACATAGAGATCACCGCGTTGAAGCGCCGCGTATGCGGTCGTACGTGTGGGATAAACACCTTCGACCCAACCCGTATATGACACGCTTTCCGCTTCTTTGCGCACGGTATTGCGGTATATTTCCTCGATACGGTCAATGTCCTTTTCTTCGGCTTTGCTGAAAACGATCTGTGAATTACTGCTGCCAGTCAACGTCCTCAAGATATTTGATCACCTCCCAGTCGAGCGCGCCCAGTACGACCGAAGCTTCGATCTGCGAATACATATACTTGGCGTAGGGCAGCAGACATTTCAGAAAATGCCAGTCGATTTCACCGTCGAGTATTTTCTCAAAGATTTTCTGTTTTCCCTCATCGTCAAGTATGGGGAGCAGCTTTTCAAGCAGTTCGGGATTGAGCTTTTCGAAGGAATCCTCTTCAATCGCCTTTACCACGTTTTCGTCGCTGAAATAATCGGCAAGCTCAACGATATGAGATATGTCGATACCGTGTCTGGAAAGTCCCGCCGCAACCTTGAGAAGCGCTTCATAGTTTATTTCCTTACCCATGATTTCCTCCGTGAAAACAATTTATTAAATCAGTTACCTTCCGAGCATAAGATTTATCCCGGAAATCGCCATCATAACGCAGATAAGCCTTATAAGAGTCTTTCTGTTGAGTCTGCTGTATATCTTTCCTCCCAGATACAAGCCGAGAAGCGAACCGGCATATCCTGCCGCTATCACCGGTACAAGGCCGAGGGTGAGTTTTCCGCTGACCACGCGCAGGAAGGTGGCATACAGGCTCGTAACCGCGAAATATAGCTGTGTGTCAGCCATATAGGTATCGTTGTCCGAAGACGAAGCGGAAAAATACAGAACCGCAGGAGGACCGCTGATAGAGAAGAGTCCTCCGAGAATTCCCGAAAGCGAACCGGCGATTATTCCGGTAAAAGGTGTTGAAGGTATGTGTATTTTTTCCGTGAAGAACGAAAAATACACCGAAAGAGCTATAAGAAGTCCGCCGAGCAGAATTTTTAGCCTGATGTCAGGCAGTGAGACCGAAAACAGAATGGCAGCGCTTGCGAAAACGAAGTATCCGATAAAAGGCCACAGACATCTCCTAAACGACAGCTTTTTCCTCATACGGTACGATACGGTACCGCTTCCGAGTACGGACAGTACGCCTGTCACCGCGGCGGCAGCGGATGCTTCGCCGAGAATATGAGGAAACACGGCCATTGTCAGTATTCCGAATCCAAAGCCTGTCAGAGCCTGAAGAAAACCTCCGGCGGCGGTTGTGAGCGAGGTCAGAGCCGCGCTGACGGCGTCAAACATCACAGACTATCGTTCCGTTCTGCTCTTTGACCGCGACGAATACGGGAGTCTCCCGTCTGTCGCCCTCTTTCTGATTGGGCGAATGAATGGAAAGATACATCTGACCGTCCCTGTCGGTAAAGAGCATACCGTGACCGCCGTCATAGGTGCCGGACGTAAGTCGGTTGAAGAGAGGTTCAGCGCAATGCTTCCATTCGCCGTCAACTCTGCCGTCCGCTGATTCGGCGATTCCGACGGCATATCCGTGTTCATCGAAGTTTGACCAGAGCATTAACAGTTTATTGTCTTCCGTGGTGTACATCCAGCATCCGTCGGTTATCTTCCATGTTGCCCATGGTGAACTGTCTCCGCGGAACATTTCATAGGGTTCACCGATAAAATGCGTAAGGTCGTCTGACAGTCTTGCGCAGTCCATTCTTCCTACGGAATCGGGAGTACAGGTCCATTCGTGGACAAATACGAGCCAGGGCTTTCCGTCGCCGTCAATATAAAGTGTGCCGTCTATGCAGTCCCATTCATGCGGAGTGATCTGACCGTCGGATATTTCGGTAAAAGGTCCTTCGGGGGTCGAGGCTTTCATTATGGTGCATCCGCGGTGAGCTGTCACGGAAGAATGGTAGGTCGTGATCATATAGTAACTGCCGTTGTAATAATGCACTTCCGGAGCCCACTGGCATCCGTCAACCTCTGCCGGTGAATTTACACAGCTGTAAGGGCCGTCCCAGTGACCGTCAAGCGACCCCGATGTGTTTTTGTAATATACCCAGCCCGTACCA
>JAZQNC010000311.1:0-3491 GCA_045627165.1 Eubacteriales bacterium | reverse complement strand
CTTTCCATGAATTTACGCAACAACACAAAAAGGCGGCAAAAGGTTTTTGTCGTCATACCATTCTCTGTCCGAAGGCGGCGGAAAGAGATCACTGTGCTGTCGCATATTATATCATTGTTTTTTTACGCACGTCACAGCCGCTGTAAAAGGCTGTTCATCATCAACATCATTATATCACAGAAAATCGCTTCTTGTCAAGAGATAATTCCGCAAAAAAGCGGGCTCCGCGGCGCGCCGTAACCGGCGAAAAAACACGGAGCCTCGTATCATATTTCTTTTCGTCACCATTTTACCATCGAACATATAACCAGAAGAACGGCAAGGAACGCGAAGTTGAACGCCGAGAATCTGATTATATAGCTCTTTGCTCTGCCCGGATTGCGGCGCGTGTATTCGCGGAAGGTGATAAGGCTGGCAAGAGAAGCTATGAGAGTGCCTGTACCGCCTATATTCACGCCCAAAAGCAGGCTTCTCCAGTCCGAAGTAAAGCGCGAGAGCAGGATAGCGCTCGGCACGTTGCTGATAAACTGGCAGGAAAGCGAAGAGAAAAGCAGAGTGTTTTTTTCGAGCAGCGATGAGAATACTCTGCTCACCGCATCTATGCGAGACATATTGCCGGCAAATATGAAGAAACACACAAATGTTCCCAGCAGCGCCCAGTCCACGTCGGCGATGGCTTTGCGGTCAAGGAAAAGCAGAGCCGCTGTTATTACTATAAGTCCCGCCTGATAGGGGATGAAACGGAACACTATGAGTATGGCGAGGGCGAAAAGCACGAGATAGACCGCCGTGCGTCCCTTGGGAAGAGGCTTCTCCTCCTTTTCGCGGAGGCTGATACAGGTATTGGGAACGAATACGAAGCAGCAGCCTATTATTCCGATTATCGAAGCGGCGAAGGGCAGGAGCATCGTCAGCATGAATTCGTCGGTGGGAATGGAGAAACGGGAATAAAGGTAGAGGTTCTGGGGGTTGCCGAAGGGCGTGAGCATACCGCCGAGATTTGCGGCGATATTCTGCATGATAAAGGTAAACGCCATGTACTCGTTCTTATCGGTGGAGGACAGCACGAAATATCCCAGGGGCAGGAAGGTGAGCAGAGCCATATCGTTGGCTATCAGCATCGAGCCGATAAAGGTGATGCAGACGAGAGCTATCACCGCCGTGCGGAGCCTTCCGGTGGCGCTTACGATCTTCTGCGCCAGTATGGAGAAAAATCTGATGTTTCTCAGCGCGTCAACCACGGCAAGAGTGCAGAACAGGCAGGTTATGGTCTTGAAATCAATATAACCGATGTATTCAGCGTCGGGGGTGACGATGCAGGACGTGACTATCGCCAGCACAAAGGCTATGACAAATACTGTATTTTTGCGGACAAACGCGCCTATCGCCTCAGACGCGCGAGAAAGACCGCCGTAATGAATATGACCCGCCGATAAGTTCATATATTTCCACCTCATTCGGATATACGCCGCAGAGCCGAAACAAAAATCCGCGAACAGCCGATATTATATCACGACATCCTCATTCTGTTCAACGAGATATAATTACCGTTTTTTCGCGGATTTATGTTATTTTTGTTTCTTCTTTTTTAACGAAACGAGGAGGGAAAGATTTTCTGCTTCGCAGGGCGGAAACGCTTATTGTTTCGTCCCGTACAGCGTGCAGAACGAAAGTATTCCTCCCTTTCTGTCCTTTTCCTCAAGCACCTTCATACGGGCATTGTAGGGTCCTATCTCGGCGGGAGCAAAAAGCCCGGACGCATCCAGCGCGGCATAGGCGGCAGCCGCCGTGGAGCTTACACGGAGTATGAGCTTCTGAGTCTTTCCTGCCGGTATCACAAATTCATAGGGCGTCATACAGCGCACACCTATGACCTTATCGTCCAGTACCGCCTCGCATACGCAGGCGACATTGCCGCAGTCGAGTATGCAGTCACACTCCCTGTCGGGAAGCATGATTTCATATTCCGCGCAGCCCGAGAAATCCGGACCGAATATATCGGCGAAGTCCTTCGGTTCGGTACGGATATATTCTCCGCTTACGGGAATATTCTTCACTCCGTCGGGAGCGATAACGAATCTGCCTGTCATGCGCAGGTCAAAGCTGTCGAACCGCGCTTTTATTTCTCCCTTTTCTTTGGGAGCGGACGAACAGACAATATCTCTTCCGCTGAAAATAAAGCACCTGCATTCACCGCTTTTCAGAGTATACGCGCCCTTCTTTTCGGTGGGGAGAATACTTCCGCTCTCAAGGTCAAGAAGGTAACACGGCATATCCTCTCTGAATGAGTATTCGAAGGCGCAGTCCTCCGCCCATTCGTTATACAACAGATAAATAATATCTCCGTCGTCGGTAACGCGCTTTGCCGCGCGGACGCCGCAGCGCTGAGGCTTTATATCGAATACGGGACCTCCGCTTGCAGGCTCGGCTATGGCGATATCGTAGAACAGTCTGCCGCCCTCGCTCTCGAATTCGAGAAGCCTGTTCTTCTCGGCCTCGCTGAGCTCCGCGCCGTCGGGAATATACACGGCGCTGTAGCTTACATATCCGTTGGTCAGCGTTCCGTTCTTTACCTCACATTCGGCTATGAAATCCGGGTCGATGATATCGTAGGGGCAGAGCATCTCGTCAAGTCCCCGTCCGATGCGTATAAACGCCTTTTTCAGCTCTTCTCCGCCGTTTCTGTCGGACGCCCAGATATCCCTTATCGGGTAAAAGAGCGCGGAGCTGACCGCCGGTCTTCCGCAGGAAGCGATATATGAAAGTCTGGACACGAAACCGGAAAACTCTGCCATTCCGTTCATGGCGGGGTAATCTCCGCGGTAATCGGGTCTTGCCTGAGAAGCCTCGAAGCGGTCGTTGCCGTAGGAATACGACATGAAATTGAATATGTTTATACCTCTGACCGCCTGATGGCAGAGGGTATATCTCATCATGTCATAGTCGCATCCGCAGCCGTAAATGGCAAATGATTCGGTAAGCGAATATATGTTCCCCCGCTGTGCCGCCGCTGACGAGGCAAAATGCGGGAATATCATATCCCCCGCCGTATCGGGACATATCTGCCCCCATATCGCGTCTATGCCGGGGATATCCATCCTGCGCAGGAAGCGCAGGATATGACCGCCCTGATTGTAATAATGCGCGGGCTCGTGGTCATCGTTGGTATGACCGACGGACAGAATGTTATGCCCATGCGCCCAGCTCTGCAGCGAGCCGTAAAATACCTCCGCCGCCTTTCTGCTCCACATATCGCAGTAATCGGCGCGCACCCTGCTCGGACGGTCGGCAAGTATCTCCTCTGTATGGGGCGTATAATCGTAGCCGTATTCATCCCTGAATTCGTCGGGGTCGAGATATGGAGGCCAGACCGGTGTGGGCTCGTCGGTGAACATACAGCTCATATCCTCAAACTCATCGCCGAAAACAGCGGCATAGCCGTCGTGGGTGAGAGAGGTAAAGCGCTTCAATGTGTCAATATTCAGCAGGTC
>JAZQNC010000310.1:0-9092 GCA_045627165.1 Eubacteriales bacterium | reverse complement strand
TACGGATATCAAAATCGTCGCTGCGTACGGAATCGAGATAAGCCTCGAAGGGATCGATATATTCGAGAGCGGAGGTCTCGCCCACGTCGCGTCCGTCAAGCAGAATGTGGACGCGGACTCTCTTTACTCCGTCCGCCTTCGCGTGATCAATGAGAGCCTTGAGATGATCTATGTGAGAGTGAACGTTTCCGTCGGAGAACAGGCCGAGGAAGTGGAGGGTATTGCCCTTTATCACGTTTGCCCATGTTTCGGTGGCGAAGATCTTGCCGCTTTCAATGGACCGGGAAACCAGCTTGGAGCCCTGAGCGAATACCTGTCCGGAGCCGAGAGCGTTGTGTCCGACCTCGCTGTTGCCCATGTCGTCGTCGGAAGGAAGACCTACGGCGGTGCCGTGAGCGCGGAGAGCCGTCATGGGATACTCAGCCATAAGTCTGTCAAGCACGGGAGTATCGGCAAGCTTTACAGCGTTGCCTTCGCTTTCGGGAGCGATTCCCACGCCGTCCATGACTATAGTGACAACCGGACCCTTAACGCCGGCGAATTTATCGTTTTTTGCGAGTGTAAGCATAGTATATGACCTCGATCTGTATTATATTTATTTGAAACTGATTATATAATAGTTTAACTATTATATAATAGTTTTACTTATTTTTCAATCTGTTTGTGTTAATTTTTATCCATGCCGTCATAATATGAGATTCTGCGCTTTTCTGCCGCAAAAGCCGTGATTTTCACGGAAAAATTCGGAATATTATGGAATATTCCGGAAATTTTCAATATTCCTTTTTGATTTGTATCTTGACATCCGGAGATATTAACAGTATAATATAGCGTATGAAATAAACCAGTATCGCGGCTGTCTGCGCTCTCTGCCGGTCATGTGAAAACACGGCCGCCGGCGCGGGTTCAGGGCTTTACACGACCGCGTATCCGCTGACATTTATATGTAAGGGCAGATATGCCGGATACGCGAATAAATCGGAAAGAATCACAAACGACGGATATGAACGGATATAACAGACCGGATCTCGACATACTCTCCGCGGTGTGCCGCAGCTTCAGAATAGACGACGCTCTCACCGAAGCGAGACTGCTCACCGGAGGAAACATAAACACCACCTATTATGTGCGCTGCGCCGACGGCAGGGAGTACCTTGTACAGCGTATTAACTGCTACGTCTTCCGCGATCCCGTGTCGGTGATGAGCAACATCGACCTCGTGACCAGACATATAATAGAATACAACAACGCTCACGGGCTTTACGACCACCGCAGCCGCCTGCATTTTCATCACACCGAGAACGGAAAGAACTACATACTCCGGGGCGGCGATGAATTCTGGAGAGTGAGCAATTTCATTCAGGACACGGTTTCCTTCGAGACAGGCTCCACCGAGGAGCTTCTCGAAATGACGGGAAAGGCCTTCGGACGCTTCCAGAAGCAGCTTTCGGATTTCGACGCCTCTCTCCTTGCCGAGACCATACCCGACTTCCACAACACTCCCAAACGCCTCAGCAAGCTCTTTGAAGACGAAAGAATAGACGAATGCGGACGCTGCGCCGCTGTGATGCATGAGCTGGATTTCATACGGGAAAACGCCGACGTCGGAAGCTCGCTGAAAAAAGCTCTTGACAGCGGAGAGCTTCCTTCCCGCGTTACCCATAACGATACCAAGATAAACAACGTGCTCTTTGACCGCGTGACCCTTGAGCCTGTGGCGGTAGTGGACCTCGACACCGTAATGCCCGGACTCGCAGCCTACGATTTCGGAGACGCGGTACGTTCCGCGGCCTGCACCACCTCCGAGGATGAAGAGGAGCTCAGCCTGGTAAAATTCGACCTGAGCCGCTTCGAGGCCTTTGCGAAGGGCTTTATCGGTCAGACCGCCGGCATCCTCACTGATGCGGAGATAATGTCTCTGCCGAAGGGCGCGGCGGTTATCGCCCTTGAGCTTGCCTCGCGCTTCCTCGACGACTACATCACCGGAGACAAGTATTTCCGCTGCACAAAGCCCCAGCATAACCTCATCCGCGCCCGCTGTCAGCTCGCGCTCTACAGGGACATCATTTCAAAGATGGACGAGATGAACGCCATAGTCCGCAGAGTCGCCGGAATAAAGGGCTGATTTTCAGAGACCGCGAAAACACGACAAAAACACAACTCCGCATACCGGACAGATCCCGATGTGCGGAGTTTTTATGTTATGTATGTTATTCTGCCCTGTATCTGCCCCTGATGAGCTCAATGCACTTGACCGGGCAGGCCTCGGCGCATTTGCCGCAGCCCGTACACTTTTCGTAATCCACCTCGGCGAGGAAGTTTGTTACGCTGACGGCGCCGTTTTCACATACCTTCGCGCACTTTCCGCAGCCTATGCAGCCCACGGAGCAGATGCGTCTGGTCTGCGCTCCCTTGTCTATATTGCGGCACAGCACCGACGCGCGGGGTGTGTCAAGGGGAACCATTCTGATTATGCCCTTGGGACATACGGTGGTACATTTTCTGCAGGCCTTGCACTCGATGGTATTGACGTGAGCAATGCCGTCGCAGATGAATATGGCGTCATAAGGACAGGCCTCGGCGCAGTCGCCGTAGCCGAGACAGCCGTAAAGACAGGACTTATAGCCGCCGAAAAGCTGCGCGGCAGCCTTGCAGGACTGTACTCCCGCGTACTGAAGCTTCGACTCCGCCTTTTCGCAGTCGCCGCCGCACATTACCATGGCGGCGGTGGGAACCACCCTGTCAGCGGTCCTGCCCATCACCGCGGCGATCGCGCCTGCCGCGTCGGCGCCGCCGGGGCCGCAGAGAGACATTCTCTCCTCGCTTCCGTCGGCAACAGCCTTCGCGTAGCCGTCGCAGCCCGTATATCCGCAGGCTCCGCAGTTCGCTCCGGGAAGACACTCCCTTATCTTTTCCTCGGTTTCGTTTTTCTTCACGGCAAAAAACTCGGAAGCGAGACTCAGTCCCACTCCGGCAATAATGCCTATGGCAGATACTATGATTACCGCGATCACAATTTCATTCATTGTCTTTCGATAACTCCTTGCTTGGTTCTGTCTGTAAGCGTCCGTCTCTCCGTGATCATCCGAAAATGTTCTCGATAACTCCGGAAAATCCCATGAAAGACACGGAGGTGAGCGAAGCGGCGATAAGGGTTATCGGAAGCCCCCTGAGAAATTCGGGTACCTCGCAGCGCTCCATCTTGCTTCTTACGCCCGAGAACATTATCATCGCCAGCATGAATCCCAGACCCGCGCCCACGGAGGAAAACATGGACTGGGCGAAGTTGTAGCCGTTTTCCACGTTGAGAAGAACGACTCCCAGCACGGCGCAGTTTGTGGTGATGAGGGGAAGGTAGATTCCCAGCGCGTTATAAAGCGAGGGGATGTACTTTTTGAGAATTATCTCCACCAGCTGAACGAGGAATGCGATCACAAGGATGAACACTATCGTCTGCAAATAGGAAAATTTCTCGCCGAGCACGTATTTGTTTATGGGATAGCATACCGCCGTGGAGAGCGCCATTACGATAATTACCGACACGCTCATGCCCAGCGCGGTATCCAGCTTTTTCGAAACGCCGAGAAAAGGACAGATACCGAGGAACTGTGAAAGCACGAAATTACCCGTGAGTATTCCGGTAAGCAGAATGGATATCAGCAGCGTCATGTCAGTTTGCCTCCTTTGCTGTCATAGGTACGGTTTCGTCTTTCTTTCCGGCGCTGACGTTATCTGTGTTTCCCAAACAGCCCGCCGCGCTTTTCGCGCAGCTTCCGTTCATGGGACAGCCGGCGCAGTTCATCTCCGCCTTGGGCTTGCCGCGCTTTTCCGCGATGGCATTTACACAGGCCATGAGAATACCGAACATGAAGAAGCCGCCGGGAGGAAGAATGAATATCATGAAGGGATGCACGGAAAGGAAGGGAATCGTTATCTTCAGACCGTCAACGTATGAAGTCAGGTCGATGGCGCCGGTACCCAGCACCTCGCGCACCAGTCCCATGCACATGAGAGCCGCGGTAAAGCCTATGCCCATGCCGAGTCCGTCAAGCAGAGACGCCGCAACGGGGTTCTTGCTTGCAAACGCCTCGGCGCGTCCCAGTATGATGCAGTTTACCACGATAAGCGGCAGATAAACTCCGAGCTGTTCATCCAGAAACGGGAAAAACGCCTTTACCAGCATCTGCACTATCGTGACGAATGAGGCGATTATTACGATATAGGCGGGTATGCGCACCTTCTGCGGTATCACCCTGCGCAGCAGCGAAATTACGGTATTCGAGCAGGCAAGCACCAGAGTGGCAGCCAGTCCCATGCCTATCGCGCTGGACAGTGAAGTGGTGACCGCGAGAGTGGGACAGGTTCCCAGCACCAGACGGAGAACGGGGTTTTCAACGATTATACCCTTGGTAAATTCCTGACTGAGAGTTCTCTTTTCAGCCATTATTCCATACCCCCTTCTTCCGAAGCTTCTGCGGCTCCGAGACCGTCATAGCCCGGAGTCAGTATAATATGCCGGTATGCGTCCAGCGCGTCGTTCACTCCGGCGATAACCGCCTTTGACGAAAAGCTTGCGCTGGTCACGCCGTTTATCTCGTTTTCACCGGAGGGCGTAACTCCGCTCTTGATGAACGAAAGCTTTTCCGATCTGCCGGTAAAGCGGTCGGTGAATTCGCTCTTTGCCACGTTCTGACCGAGACCGGGGGTCTCGTCGTCAAGCTCGAGTACCGCGACGCGGAGCACTGTTCCGCCGCCGTCAACCGCCGTCATGGTCACGACCGGACCTCCGTAGCCCTTGTTGGAGGAGGTGAAAACGAAGCCTATCGTATTTCCCTCTCCGTCGAGAGCGTCGCAGCAGCTTACTTCTCTGCCGTCAAGGTCAATTACATATTCCTCCGAAAAATCCGAAGCGTCAGAATAGACCACGCGGCGTGTGGAAGCCGCCTTCTCCGCCGCTTTTTCGGCGATCCTGTCCTTTGTGACCGCATTCGTCACCGCAAGGAGAACGGAAGCGGTAAGGCAGATAACGAACAGCGCGAGAGCGGGCTTCAGTATTGAGAGTCTGCCGTTTTTCATTTTGCGCTCTCCCCCGCTTTCTTCTTGGTCGATACGGCTCCGAAGGGCTTTGACATGGTAAGGGCGTCTATGTGAGGCACCAGAATATTCATAATGATTATGGAATAGGATACTCCCTCGGGAAGCGAACCCCAGAGGCGTATGAACGAGGTTATCAGTCCGCAGCCGATGCCGAATATGAGCCTTCCCCTGTCGTTGATGGGAGAGGTCGCGTAGTCGGTGGCCATGAAGATCGCGCCTATGATAAGACCGCCGGAAAGCACCTCGTAGAGGGCGAACTCCACGTCAAGGGTGCGCAGGAACATACATACAAACACCGTTCCGATGAAGGAACAGGGGATTATGGGAGAAATAACCTGTCTCGCCACAAGATATATTCCTCCGGCGATAAGCGCGAGGGCGCAGGTCTCGCCCAGACCTCCGGCATGGATGCCGAGAAGCATATCCCACAGCGAGGGAAGATCGGTCTGGGAAACGGTAAGTCCGTTCTCGAAGGCGTTGCTCAGCACCGCGAGGGGAGAGGCGCAGGTCACGCCGTCAGCCCAGAAGGTATAGGCGGGCTCGGTAAATGTGGTCATTGCCGCCGGGAAACAGAGCATGAGGATGATCCTCGCGGTCATGGCGGGATTGACGAAATTCTGTCCCATGCCGCCGAAAAACTGCTTTACCACCACGATCGCCACGGCTGAGCCGAAAGCTCCCATCCAGAGCGGAAGCGTGGATGGCAGATTAAGCGCAAGGATAAGTCCCGTGACAACGGCGCTCAGGTCTCCCAGTGAGTTGTCGCGCTTCATTATCTTTCTCGCAAGATATTCGGCTATGACCGCGGAGGCGATGCACACGCAGGTCAGGGTGAGGGCGTGAAATCCGAAACGCACCACTGCCACGACAAGCGCGGGAATAAGCGAGATTATAACGTCCAGCATTATGCGCTGGGTATTTATGTTATTGTGGGTATGCGGTGATGAACTGACAAATACCATGGTCACTTGGACTCCTTTCGGAGGTTTTCTTCACGGATAAGCTGCTTTGCCAGACGCATATACTGCACGAGCGGGATACCCGAAGGGCAGGAATACGCGCAGCATCCGCATTCCATACAGACGTTTATGCCCGAAATGGAAAGCTTCTGGGTGTTCTGAGCTATAACGTATTTACGGATAAAGGTGGGCGTGAGATTCATGGGGCAGGCAGCCACGCAGCGTCCGCAGTTTATGCAAGCTCTCTGAGGCTTGATATCCGCGTCGGCAAAGGCAAGAATTGCGTTGTTCTGCTTGCAGAGCGGAGCTTCGAGGTTATATACCGACGCGCCCATCATGGGACCGCCGAGAATAATCTTTTCGGGCTCCTTTGTAAAGCCGCCGCAGTAGTCGATAACGTCCTGCAGTCTCGTTCCGATAGGCACGCGGAGATTCTGCGGATAGTTTATCGCGCTGCCGTCAACCGTGATCGAACGGCTGACCAGTGGCTTTCCGGTCTGGAGATATCTCTCTATGAACGCCACAGTCGCCACGTTCATGACGATGCAGCCCACGTCAGCCGGAAGACCGCCCACAGGCACCTTCCGTCCGGTAGCGGAATATATCATCATCTTTTCCGCGCCCTGAGGATAGCGGGATTTCAGAGCCATTATCTTTACGCCGTCCTGCTTTTCGGCAAGTCCCGAAAGCATCCGGATGGCGATAGGCTTGTTGTCCTCGGCGGCCACTATCACCTGTCTGATTCCCAGCAGCTCCTTGAGACGGAACACTCCGTCCATGACTATCTGCTTGTTGTCGAGTATCTCGCGGTAATCGACCGTGATATATGGCTCGCACTCCGCCGCGTTTATGATGAGGGTGTCGATAGGCTTCTGAGGGGATATCCTCAGCTTGACGTGCGTGGGAAAGCCCGCGCCGCCCAGACCTACTACTCCCGATTCGCGCACCGCCGCGATAAGCTCCTCGGCGTTGGTCACTTTGGGAGGAGCGATACCCTCGTACAGCTCCATAAGTCCGTCGGATTCTATTGTAACCGCCGTGACAGTCGCGCCTCCGGCATTTTTTATCTCTCCGACAGAGGTGACGTTTCCGGATACGGTGGCATGTATCGGCACTGTGAGAAATTCGGCGCTGTCTCCGATCTTCTGACCGACTTTAACGTGATCGCCAACCTTTACCAGCGGCTGACAGGGCTTGCCTATGTGCTGAAGCATGGGCAGCACCACACGCTGGGGAGGAGGCATTCTCTGCGCCGCCATATCCATGGTGTTTTTGTTATAAGCGACATGGACCCCGCCGTGAGCCGACGCTACGGCGGTTATTACATTGTCTTTCACGATTGATCTGTTACTCCTTGGTCGGGTTATTTGATTCTGTCTTTATGAATTTGTCGGTATAGGGACGGACTGCCTTTATTATGATCCCGGTGAGCAGTCCCGAAACAATGCCGAATATCCAGAGCACCGGCGCGTAATACATCAGCGCGGGCGAAGAGGTAATAATAATCGCCGCCGCAAGCTGCGCGGTATTGTGCGCGAAGGCTCCCGCGACGCTTATACCGACAAGCGAAAAATACTTCCCGCACTTTCCGAGCATAAACACCGTCACGGCAGAGGAAAGCATACCTCCGCAGAAGCTGAGGATAAACGCCGTCACACCCCTCGTGATCAGGGCGAAAAGCGATTTCACGGCGGTGATATAGAAGGCTCCGCCCGGTCCCGCCATTACGGCGGCGGTCACCGTCACCACGTTGGAAAGTCCGGGTTTTGCTCCGGGAGGCAGGAACGGAAGCTCAAGCGCGCTTTCGGCTGCGGATACAGCCACGGCAAGGGCCGAAAAAATCCCCCACAGCGCGATCCTTTTCGCGGAAATATTCCCTTTCATCCCGTCACTCCGTCATATTCTTCTTTGCCGGTAAGCCTTATCACCACTCTGTTGGGTACGCAGGCGGCGCTCTCTCCGCTTTTTTCGAGCCAGCCGCTCTTTACGCAGGTCTTATCGGGGCAGTCGGAGGATACGAAGCGTATATGTCCCTCCGAAATCTCTATCCGCGTACCGCCGATATCAAAGGTTCCGTCCTCCGACAGAGCTTTTGTCATAACGACCTCGCCGCCGTAAATTATCTCGGCGGCGTCCGCTTTGCTTCGGGCGCCGCATATTACAAGACATAAAGCGGAGATGACCGCTATCGCGGAGACGAGCGCGATATCTCCCTTTTTTATTCTGTGCTTCATTTGCTCCGGTACTCAAATATCGCCGTAAACATTTACTCTTCCGTCCTCGAGGACAAACACTCCGCCCGCGCCGTATTCCGCGAGAAGTTTTTTCCCCTCTTCCTCGCCCAGCACGAAGCAGGCGGTGGAAAGCGCGTCGGAAAGCGCGCCGCTGTCCGCGACGACAGTGACCGAAACCAGTCCCGTCCTTGCGGGCATACCCGTTTCGGGTGAAAGGATATGGTGATAATTCACTCCGTCTTCTTCAAAGCATCGCTCATAGCTGCCGGAGGTGGACACGAAAGCGGTATCGGTGAGAATAAAGGTAAAAATATATTCACTGTCCCCGAAGGGATTCTTTACGGCGACGTTCCATCCGCCGTTTTTCTGTCCGTAAAACAGCAGGCTTCCTCCCACGGATATGACCGCGCTGCCGATCTCCGAGCTGTCAAGATACTCTCTGACCGCGTCGCAGGCGTAACCCTTGCCGACAGCTCCGAAATCCACCGTCATGCCCTTTTCGCAGGTCAGCGTATTATCCGAAAGGGCGAGCTTTTCATATCCGGTATGTTCAAGGGCGGATAATATCTCCGCTTCCTCCGGCACACGCCGTCCTTCTGTTCCGAACCCCCACAGCGCGCTGACCGCTCCGAGAGTGCAGTCGAAGGCTCCCCCGCTTTTTTCGGAAACGTCAAGGCATACCTTCGCCTGATTTACAAGATGGATATTATCGGTATACCCTGCGGCGTTGAGCCCGCGGAGCGCGGAATCGGCTATCGTAAGCGATGAGGCGTTCTCTATCTCCTCTATGATACCGCAGATA
>JAZQNC010000309.1:0-3536 GCA_045627165.1 Eubacteriales bacterium | reverse complement strand
CTTGGCCTCCGACTTATATACACCGATATGAACGCTATCCGCCGCGACGAGGAGCTGGACGCCATTCACTCTGTTTATACCGATCAGTGGGACTGGGAGAGAGTAATAAATCCCGAAGACCGCTGCATGGATTATCTCAAGACCACGGTACGCTCCATAATGCGCGCTGTGACCGCCACAAACGAATATATACACAACAATTATCCTGTTCTCAGCGTTGATATAGACGACAACGTATTCTTCGTCACATCACAGGAGCTGGAGGATATGTACCCCGGACTTACCTCCAAGCAGCGTGAAAATGCCTGCGCGAAGGAACACGGAACGATTTTCGTCATGCAGATAGGCGCTCCGCTGAAAAGCGGAAAGCCTCACGACGGACGCGCTCCCGACTACGATGACTGGTCTCTCAACGGCGATATCCTCGTATGGGACGAGCTTCTGGGGATGGCTCTCGAGATCTCCTCAATGGGTATCCGCGTCGATCCCGAAACTCTTGACCGTCAGCTCACGGCGGCAGGCTGCGATTCGCGCAGACAGCTCGCTTTCCACAAAAAGCTGCTTGCCGGAGAGCTTCCTCTCACCATAGGCGGCGGTATCGGTCAGTCGAGACTCTGTATGCTCATGCTTGAAAAGGCTCATATCGGTGAAGTGCAGGCGTCGGTATGGGATGACGCGACCATCGCGGAATGCGCCGGGGCGGGTATACAGCTTCTGTAATATCCTCGTACAGGCGTATGCTTTTGTTCTTTTTTCGTTCCCGCTTTATTAAGAAGGTAACAAATGACTGATATATCATCTATTTTCGGTACACTGGTATTTGATGACCGCGTGATGAAGGAACGTCTTTCGGACGCGGCGTACAATTCTATAAAGCGAACCGCTGACGGACGCTCGCCCAAGCTCATCATAGAAAACCGCGCGCTTGCCGACGAGATAGCCGACGCGATGAAGGAGTGGGCGACCGAACACGGAGCGACCCACTATACCCACTGGTTCCAGCCCCTCAACGGAGTTACCGCGGAAAAACACGACAGCTTTGTGACTCCGGACGGCTGCGGCGGCGCGCTCATAACCTTTTCGGGCAAGGAGCTCATCAGAGGAGAATCCGACGCCTCATCCTTCCCGTCCGGAGGTCTGCGCTCAACCTTCGAGGCCAGTGGCTATACCGCGTGGGACCCCACCTTCTACGCCTTCATAAAAGACAAGACCCTCTGCATCCCCACGGTATTCTGCTCCTACGGCGGTGAAGCTCTCGACAAAAAAACGCCCCTCATGCGTTCCTGCCAGGCACTCAGTGCGCAGGGAGTGAGACTGCTCAGGCTTCTCGGAGATGACGAAACCAACAGAATAATAGTAAACGCCGGAGCGGAGCAGGAATATTTTCTCATAGACAAGGCTCTCTACGATCTCCGCACAGACCTGAAATTTACCGGATGCACTCTCATCGGCGCGCGTCCTCCGAAGGGTCAGGAGCTTGACGACCATTATTACGGCGCGATCAAGCCCAGAGTGCAGGAGTTTATGAACGAGCTCAATATAGAGCTCTGGAAGCTGGGCATCTGCGCCAAGACCGAGCACAACGAGGTAGCTCCCTCACAGCACGAGCTCGCGCCCATATATACCTCGGTGAATATAGCCACAGACCAGAATCAGCTCACCATGGAAATGATGAAGCGCGTGGCGCTGCGTCACGGCTTCGTCTGCGTGCTTCACGAAAAGCCCTTCGAGGGAATGAGCGGAAGCGGCAAGCACAACAACTGGTCCATAGCCACCGACAAGGGTCAGAATCTTCTCGACCCCGGACAGACTCCCGCCGATAACGTCAAATTCATGCTTTTCCTCTGCGCCGTGATAAAGGGAGTGGACGAATATCAGGATCTGCTGCGCATTTCGATAGCCGCGGCGGAAAACGACAACCGTCTGGGACGCAGCGAAGCTCCTCCGGCGATAATCTCCATGTTCCTGGGCGACGAGCTTATGGGAGTGCTGGATTCCCTGCTCAGCGGCGAGAAGTTCGCCTCTCATGAGGCGCTTCCCCTCGAGACCCACGTCCATGTGCTGCCGAAGCTGCCCAGAGACTCCACCGACCGCAACCGCACCTCGCCCCTTGCCTTTACCGGAAATAAATTCGAGTTCCGTATGCCCGGCTCGTCCGCGTCCATAGCCGACCCGAATACGGTGCTGAACACCATAACCGCCGATGCGCTGAGAGTGTTCGCCGACAGGATAGAGGCTTCTTCCGACAGAACGGCAGAGATAAACGCCATTCTCCGTGAAACGGTAAGCACTCACGGACGCATAATCTTCAACGGCAACAACTACACCGACGAATGGGTAGCCGAAGCCGAAAAGAGAGGACTTCTCAACCTTCGCACCACGCCCGAGGCGGTCTGCCATTTCAAAGATAAAAAGAATATTGATCTTTTCACCAAGCACCGCATCTTCACCGAAGGCGAGATCCTTTCGAGAACCGAGATCCTTCTCGAGAACTACTCGAAGGTCATCAACATCGAAGCGCTTACCATGCTGGAAATGGCAAAGAAGGAGATTCTCCCTTCGGTCTTCGCCTATACCGGCGACGTGGCGAAGGGTACTCGCGCCAAAGCCGAGATCGGAATTGACGATCCGGCGGCGAAGAAGAACGTGCAGGCTCTATGCAAGCTCTCGGACTCTTTCGGGAAGGGCATCGAGAAGCTGGAAAAGCTCGTCCTTTCCGCATCGGAAATCAAGGATGCGCAGAAGAATGCCGACTTCCTCTGCGAGAAGGTGGTACCCGCCATGAACGACCTGCGCTCTATCGGCGATAAGATGGAGACCATGGTCGGCGAAAAGTACTGGAGCATCCCCACCTACGACGAGCTTCTGTACGGCGTCAACTGATCCGTGTATCAGAGAGCCGGGCAGTTCTTACATAATCAGTCCAATATGCCGAAAGGCAATATAAAACAAAGGAGATATCATCATGAAAAAAATCGGTCTTCAGATCTACACCATCCGTGATTATTTCAAGTTCCCGGAAATGGCAAAGGCTTCCTTCAAGAGATTGGCTGAGATCGGCTATACCCAGGGTCAGACAGCCGGTGATTACGGCCTCACGCCCGAGCAGTACGCTTCTGCCGCTCACGGCGCAGGCATCGAGATCGTCGGCACCCATTACAGCTGGGACAAGATCATAAACGAAACAGACGAGACCATGAAGGTCCATGAGATCCTCGGTACCACCAACGTAGGTATCGGCGGTATGCCCGCTTTCGCAAGAGAGAACAAGGAAAACCTCCTTCAGTTCATCGATCAGGCGAACGAAGTGGCTGCCAAGCTCTATGCTCGCGGCTTCAAGTTCACCTATCATAACCACAGCTTCGAGTTCAAGAAGTTCGACGGCAAGACCATGTTCGATTACCTCGTGGAAGGCCTCGATCCCAAGACCTGCTCCTTCGTTCTCGATACCTACTGGGTACAGCACGGCGGCGCTGACGTAAGAGCCACCATCGAAAGACTTGCCGGCCGTATCGACATCCTTCACCTCAAGGATA
>JAZQNC010000308.1:0-13963 GCA_045627165.1 Eubacteriales bacterium | reverse complement strand
GACGGATACAGCGAAAGCGCCGCAAGCGTTAAATTCTTTTCCAAAGACGACGTGACCTATATCGAGGTGTGGTGGGCGATAAAAAACACCTCGGACGAGGATATATTCCTGCAGTGGAGCGCCGTTGACCTTGAAAACGCAGACGGAGAAGTGATTGATAACATTGATTTTGTCGGCGGATATCCCGAAGTTCTTCAGCCCGGCGAAACAGGCTACTACTATGAAGCAACCGAGTACGAAGGCTTTGAAACCGAAGTAAAGGCAGTCCCTCATTCCGAGATCGAGAAGTCCTATGTTGACTGTATACGCTACAATGTAAGCGATATCAGCATCACTGACGGGGACGGCAGCGGAATGACCGTTACCGGAAATGTTGAAAACACATCCTCCGAAACAGGCGAAAACATAAGGATCACCGCTTTTGTGTTTGACAGCGGCAAGAACCTTATCTGTTCGGATTATACATATCCGGAAGGCAATATCCCCGCAGGAGAAAAGATCTCGTTCAGCATCGTCTTCGATAAAGCCGATATAACTGCCGCAGACGCCGCGTCGTATATCGTTTACGCTCACCCGCTGCAATATAACGAGGTTCCCGAAACCTGATTTCAAACCCGCACAATTTTATATCACGAAAAAAGAGGCTGACAAAAAATCAGTCTCTTTTCCGTTTGATCGCCGCAAACTCGATGAACAGCCTTTAGCCGTTCATTTTCACTTTCGCTGTTATATCTCATTTCAGAAGCTCGGAGGTGTGATGTACCTTCGAGACTCTCGGCTCCGCTCCCGTCTCGGCGGAAATGTCGATGTATTCGGGCGTTTTCTCTTCAAACAGTCCTGCGGGAAGCTGCGAGGTCCAGCCGTCGATGGCAAATTCGGGAGAAGGGATTCCGAGAGCATACAGCACTATGGCGGCGGTATCTCTGATATTCATCTCTTCTATCTCGCTCTTTGCCACGCCCTTTCCCGAAGCGGCGAAGGTGATATACTTCTCGCCGTCGCTCCAGCCGCCGTGACCGCCGCTGAAACCGCCGCCCTCGCGGGGAACGCAGGTTCCTCCGTGGTCGCAGATTATGCAGAACAGAGTGTCATCGGCAATGCCCGCCTCTTTCACGGCGGCGTAAACCTCGCCGATATAACCGTCAACTGTATGAATCTGCGCAAGGTGCGCCGGAGTGCCGTAGCCGTTTCCGTGTCCCGCGCCGTCAACGCTGTCGGAGTGTATAAAGAGGAATGTGGGCTTTTCGTTCTTTATGTATTCGGTAATGTGCGGAATAAGCTCGCTGTCCCTCGCGCTCATGGCGGTTACGTCCGCGTTTGTCTCAACTATGCCGTTGATAATGGGGCCCCAGTCGCAGAAAGCTCCCAGCACCGCGTCGGGATAATACTCTCTTATTCTGCGGTAAAGGCTCGGAAAGGGACTGTCGGAAGGATAATGTCTCTCGCCCACGATGGAGTTGGTAAGCCCGTGAACGGCAGGACTCACCCCCAGCAGCATGGAGCCCCAGCATTCCGCGCTTATGGAGGGCTTTGAGGCATAGGCGCGGTAGGTCAGCGCGCCCTGTGCGAAAATTCTGTCGCAGTTCGGTGTATCGGCCTCGCGGAGAAAGGAGCCCCCTCCGTCTATACCGAAAACAATAACGTGTTCATAGCGTTTCATTGCTTTTTTCCTTTCGGATTCTTTTTATTTTACCGCGCAAAACAACTGTCTGATCAGTATGTTCCCTTTATCGTCGCTATCTTGTAAAAGCCCGTATCGTTTTCCACATTGATGATACCCTCGTCCTTGACCGCGAGCTGTTCTATTATTCCAACGGCGAAGGCGAGCTTAACGTCTATATTGTCTATATCGCCGAATTCTATTTTAAGACGGTTGTCGTATATGACATAGAGCGCGAAGCGGTTGGAAAAGTCGATAAGGGTGATTTTGTCTCTTATGGAGGAATTAAGGAAGGTGCTCAGCATTGACTGAGCGTATTCGTAATAGCCGTCGTTGGAGAAAACCACAGTCTCGCCCACCACGGCGCGGCGTATGCTGTCGGTGCTTATCTTGATAACGTCCTTGTAATCAAGCAGTATCTCCGCCATACTGTTGGTGCGTTCAAGTATGCGCAGCGTCTCGGAAAGGACGAAGTACTCGCCGCCGAGACTGAAATAATATTTCGGGTCTTCCTCGGCAACGGTGATGTTTATCGTGTCGGGAATTCTGCGCTTAATGGAGATGTAGCCGAGATAGGGGCATTTTTCGGCAATTGCGCGCTTTGCCTCGTCCTTATCTATGGAATAGAGGTTGTCGCCTACGGAGAACGGCAGCGCCGCGGCCACTTCTCCCGAATCGTAGCGGGTCACACCCTCAACATTGACTTTATCTATCCGGAAAAAGAGAGCGACGCAGGTCACACCGAAAACGATGCAGGCGGCAGCGGCGACCACGGCGACAAGGATATTGTAGCGCAGCTTCGTCAGCCTTGCCCTCTGCGTCATGCTGTCGAACGCGCCGCGGGAAACTCTGGCGGCGCTGTCCTGATATTCGTCAGGGTTCTCGTCTGAGGAACGGTATGTGCCGGTGTTTTCTTCGCTGTCCATATTTTCGTAATTCATTTATTTCAGTACGTTTTCGACAAGATCGTCGTAAATCAGATCTCCGCAGTTCGGGATGGCGAAACCCGCGATAGCCGCCGACATATCAGCCGCGGCGGCACTGTCGGTCAGCAGTCTCTCCACCTCGGAGACAAGACGCGCGGCGTTTTCGCCTTTGAGCTCTTTTTCTTCTATAAGCACACAGGCGCCCGCGGCGCGGAGCGCGTCTGCGTTTTTGAACTGATGATTGTTTGTGACATAGGGAGACGGGATAAGCACGCAGGGCTTTTTCTGCATGGCAAGCTCGGAAAGCGTCATGGCTCCGGCGCGGTTGATCACTATATCCGCCGCCGCCATGCGCAGCGGCATATCGTAGATATATTCGATAAACTGCAGATTTTCGTATTTATCCAGACCCATACTCTCGAATTTTTCTCTCGCCGCCTTGAATTCAAGCGAGCCCGTGGCGTGACAGTGGAGTATTTCGGGATGATGCGAGCTGAAATCCCGCATAAGCTCAAGCACGGCGTCGTTTATCGGTTCGGCTCCCATGCTTCCGCCGCAGGAGAGTATCATGGCAGAATATTTTCCGTCCAGTCCCAGCTCCTTCCTCGCCTCATCGTGAGTCAGCGCCGTAAAGCCGCCCTTGAGAGGATTGCCCACTCTCAATGCCTTTTCCGGAAAAGAGAGATGCTCAACAGTCTCGGCAAAATTGACGTATATGCGGTCGGCCTGCTTTTCCAGCATTTTGACCGCCGCACCAGGAACCGCGTTGGACTCGTGGAGCGCGGTAGGTATGCCAAGCTCCTGCGCCGCCTTTACTATGGGCCAGCAGGCATATCCGCCGGTTCCCATAACGAGGTCGGGCTTCTCGCGTTTGAGCAGCTTCTTCGCCTTCGGTACCGAGGTCAGCACATACCATGCCGTTTTGATATTCGTAAGCGACAGACTGCGTTTCAGTCCCTGTATCTCGATATGGTCAAGGCGGTAGCCTGCCGCGGGAACGAGCTTGTTTTCGATTCCGTGGGAAGCTCCCACAAAGGAGATCACCGCCTCCGGATTTCTTTCGGCTATTTTGTTGGCTATGGCGATGGCGGGATTGACGTGACCGCCCGTTCCGCCGCCGGACATTATTACGCGCATTTTATTTCCTCTTTGATTTTATTCGTATATATCTTTTATCGCCGCTCACGGGATACCGAAGCGTCTGTTGAAGGCTGCGCCTTAGGCTTTGCTTCCACATAGGAATACCTCGATATCGAGAGCAGTATTCCCATTTCTCCCATCTGCATAAGCAGCGCCGTACCTCCGTAGGAGATAAAGGGAAGCGAAACGCCGGTATTCGGTATCATGCTCGTAACGACCATCATATTAAGTATGGCCTGAATGGCGACCTTTGAAGTAAGTCCGAAAGCGACAAGCGACGAAAATGTGTCGGGAGCGCGGCGTGCGATATGGATACCTCTCCAGATGAAAAGCCCGAAGATAATGACTACCGCGCCGGCTCCGATGAGTCCAAGCTCCTCGCATATTATCGAGAAGATGAAGTCGTTCATCGGCTCCGCGATATACAGGTGCTTCTGGGCGCTGTTGCCCAGTCCCTTTCCGAATACGCCGCCCGAACCTATCGCGTCAAGAGCCTGAAGCGTCTGATAAATCTCTCCGGTCGGCGTGTAATTTTCCGGATGGAGCCACTGATTTATACGCTCCATGGTATACGGCGCAACAAACAGGATGACGAGTACTCCCAATACGCCTATAACAATGGCCGCTATGAACCAGCGTTTTAGACCGCCGCCCACAAAAGCTATCAGCGCGCCGAGAGTGAACACTATGATAACGCAGGAAAGGTGATTTTCCACGGCTATGGCAAGACATATCACGGCAACCACCGCCATGGGATAGAATACTCCGTATCTTGAGGCGCGGTTTCTGTCGCTGTAATCGGTGATCATATACTGGTATTTGGATATATACCACGCCAGAAATATGACGAGAGCGAACTTCATTATCTCGGAGGGCTGTATGGTTATCGGTCCGACGGCGATCCACCGTCTTGCCAGACCCTTACCGACTCCGATAAAGGGTACCACTGCCAGAAGCAGAGCAGAGACGAGAAATATGATACCCGTAAAACGGCGCACTATGCGGTAATCGACGAACATCGCCGCGGTCATCGCGCTTCCGCCTATGGCAACATAGGCGATCTGACGGCGGATATAATAATAGCTGTCTCCGTATTTCTGAAGCGAAAAGGCGTAGCTGGACGAGAATATCATTACCGAGCCGAAGCATACCAGAAGTATGATTATGGCAAGCATGGGCTTGTCCACACCGCCTCTCACGCGCACAAGGTCGGTGGGCTTTACGAAATCTCCCACACGGCGGTTTGCGGCATTATTCGCGGCAGGCGCGCTTCCCGGCGTATTCCGCCTGTTCGGAGTGCTTCCGGTGCGAGGACGCGCACCGCTTGTGCTGCGCGGAGCGTTTGTTCCGGGACGCGGAGCCGGCGTTCTCTGTCTGTCTGTCTGTTGATAATTCTGCATTTCTGTTTTTACCCGAAAATATGCAATAACTCCTGCCTTTTGTCAGAAGCTGATATGCGGAAGCCCGAACCATGCGATAACGCAGGTGATCAGAGTAAAGAGCGAGAATACCGCGACTACCTTTATCTCGCTCCATCCGCCCTTTTCAAAATGGTGATGAATGGGAGCCATGCGGAAAAAGCGTTTGCCGTGGGTTGCCTTGAAATACGCGACCTGGATCATTACCGACAGGCTCTCGATGAGGTAGAGCAGACCCGCCACAAGAACTATCACCGGATTGTTCATCAGGAAGGCGCATCCGACCGTAAGACCGCCCAGAAAGAGCGAGCCGGTGTCTCCCATAAATACTCTCGCGGGATAGAAATTATACACGAGAAATCCGAAGCACGAACCGATGGTCAGAGCTGAAACGAACAGACTCTCCGAATATCCCAGTACAAATGAAGCCGCCGCGTAGAAAACCGCTACCACCGCCGTGACCGAGGACGCAAGCCCGTCAACTCCGTCGGTGAGGTTGACAGAATTTACTATGCCCGTGATGAGGATAACCGCAAAGAGGTAATAGAATATTCCGAGCTCCACCGTAATATCGGCGTAGGGAATGTAAAGCTCCGTGCTCAGTCCTCCGAATATCCTCATCGCCGCGAGATAAAGGACAGCCGTGCCGAGCTGCAGCGCGTATTTCTGTCCCGCCGTCAGCCCCTCGTTCTGTTTATGCAGGAGCTTTACGCGGTCGTCGATTATACCGATGAAGCCGTTTGCGAAGGCAAAGACCACGGTTATGATTATTTTCGCGGAACTTACGTTCTTACTCGTGAGCATAAAGGCAATGCCGAGAGTCAGCGTCGTGATCAGAGCCGCCGCCATGAAGGAAAGACCGCCCATTGTGGGAGTGCCCTCCTTGCTCTTGTGCCATCTGGGACCCACGTCAAGTATCTTCTGTCCCATCTTATGGCTGCGCAGAATGGGGATTATTATCCTCGCCGCGACAGCGGTAAGCGCAAACTGCAATACCAGAACACAAATAAAGCAAATACTGCCTGACATATCATCAATTCCAATCTCAGTTAAATATGGTAATACCCTTTTATATCCTGTCGGCGATTCTTTCTATCGCTATTCCGCGGCTGGCCTTGAAGAGCACCGTGTCTCCGCTGCGCAGGATCTCGCAAAGCCTGTCTGCGGCTGCGTCGGGAGAGGAGATATCGGGATAGCGGTAGACTTCCGCGCCGCCCTCCTCCGCGCCGAGAGCGATATTTTCCGCCCTCTCACCGAAAGCGATCAGAATGTCCGCTCCGTTTTCGGCGGCATATTTTCCGACTCCGTAATGGAGACTGTCGGAGTCTTCGCCGAGCTCAAGCATATCTCCCAGCACGGCTATCTTTCTTCCATTTCCCAGCCTTTTAAGCACGTTTATCGAGGCGCGCATGGATTCGGGCGCGGCATTGTAGCAGTCGCGGATGACCTTTACGCCCTTTTCGGTGTCGTATATCTGCTGGCGCATTCCGGTATTCTCAAATTCCGCGGCGCCCTTTATCAGATTATCACGGTCTATTCCGGCATAATACGCCGCGGTCATGGCGAGAGCCGCGTCAAAGGCGGTATGCTCTCCCACCGCGGGAATATACACATCGGCAAGCGTCATATCCTTTATGCGCAGGTCGAAGAAGGTGCCGGTCTCCGACACGCGGATATTGTATATGAAGGTGTGAGCGTTTACGTCCTTTGCCGAGACATAGACCGCGCCTTCGATACCTGCCAGCAGAGGCTCGTCGCCGTTGAGGATAAGCTTCCCTCCCGGCTTCAGTCCGTCGCGTATCTCAAGCTTCGCCGCGGCGATATTCTCTCTGGTGCCGAGATATTCAAGGTGAGAGCTTCCGATATTGGTGATCACCGCGATATCGGGCATACCCGTCCGCGAAAGCGCGGATATCTCTCCCCTCGCCGACATACCGAATTCAAGCACGGCGGCCTTATGCTCTTTCCGAAGTCCGAATACGGTCAGCGGCACTCCGAGAAGATTGTTGAAGTTTCCCGCGGTAAGGTGGGTATTGTACTTCGTACTCATAAGCGAATACATGAGCTGCTTTGTGGTGGTCTTGCCCACGCTTCCGGTCACCGCAAGGGTAAGCGGAGACAGCTCTCCCATGATCGCCTTCGCCATCCGCTCCAGAGCCGCAACGGTATCGTCAACTGTCAGACAGGGACATCTGTCGGTGCATTTTTTCTCGCATATAACAAGTCCCGCGCCATGCTCGGCCGCGCTGTCGGCATAATCGTGACCGTCAAATCTTTCGCCCCTTATGGCGGCGAAAATACAGCCCTTCATATCGTCGCGTGAATCGGTGGATACCCCGCCGAACCGCATATTGCAGTCCGCATTTCCGGTTATCTCACCGCCGGTGAAGGCCGCAAGCTCGGATATACTCAGCTTTCTGTAAAAATCGTAAACCATATCTCTCTCTTTTATCGCATATCGGGTGAAAATATATTCCCCGAAAAACGCCTTTATAGGGACGCCGCGAAAAAAACGGCTTCCCTATAAAAACAGATAAATACCGATGAAATTTTCGTATCAGTCGTCTGTAATACCGATATGACGCATAACCACCGTGACAACGGCGCCGTATTCCACCTGTTCGCCTGCGGCGGGAGACTGGGATACAACAACGGCTCCTTCGCCGGCATCAAGGTTTGTCGCGCCTTCGAGCACTATGTTCAGACCGGCGCCGACTATCTCGTTCTGCGCCTGCTTTGCGGTGCGTCCCATTACGTCGGGAACGGTGACGTTTTCGGAGGGCTTGGACTCTCCGCTGTATATGAGCACCTTACCCGAAGCTCTGTCAAGGGTTGCGCCGCCCGCGGGAATCTGGTATGTGACCTTTTCGCCGTCGCCGTAAATGCTGTACTTTATGCCTCTGTTGGTCAGGTCTGCCGAAACCTCGGTAACACTGAGTCCGACATAGTTGCGGAGCGTGACCGCGAGATTTGCCTCTTCCTCGGGAGTGAGGTTGCGCTCGACTCCGATATAGGGAAGCGCCTCGCTCATGAAATTGGCGACGTACGGAGCCGCGACGTAGCTTCCGAACACGTTCTCGCACTGGGGCTGATCGACCACGATAAGCACCGCTATCTGCGGGTCGTCCGCGGGAGCTATACCGATGGTGGAACCGACACGGAGATAGGCGTTGCCTTCCTCGTCGAGAATATCAAGCACCTCGGAGGTACCTGTCTTCGCGGCGATCTTATAGCCCGCGACGTAGGCGTTCTTCGCGCCGCCGTCGGTTGAAACGCCCTGTTCGAGAACCGCCATCATCTGTTTGCAGGTGTTCTCGCTGACCACCTGACGCTTTACAGTTCCGTCCTGCTGGTATACGATGTTGCCGTTGGCGTCCACGATACGTGACACGACGTAGGGCTGCATGAGATATCCGCCGTTGGCGACCGCCGAAACTCCGGTGATCTGCTGCAGCGGCGAGATCTTAAAGCTCTGTCCGAAGGAACAGGTCATGTGCGAAAGGTTTGTAAAGCTCGAATACTCCGGATAAATTGAATTGCTTTCGCCGGGAAGGTCTATTCCGGTCTTTTCGGTATATCCGAAAGCCTGGAAATATTCATACCATTTTTCTCTTCCGACACGCTCAGCCACCTGCATACATCCGGGGTTGCAGGACTGCTGCAGCGCGCGCGCATAGGACTGAAGACCGTGACCGAACTGGCGGTGGCAATGCACCTTTACTCCGTCTATATAGAGCAGGCCCTCGCAGTTCATTTCCTCGTCCCAGTCGAACACATCCTCCTCCACAGCCGAAGAGTAGGTAATGATCTTGAAGGTTGAACCCGGCTCGTAAAGGTCGGATACAGCCTTGTTTCTCCACATGGCGTTGCACGCGGTGTAGAAGGCGTCGTAGTATTCCTCCGACTGCGATTTCGGGTCGTAGCCCAGCGCTTCGAAGGCAAGGGCCGAAGCCGTGTCAAGAGTATAGGGGTCGTTGCAGTCGAAATCGGGATAGGTTGCACATGCCAGCACCGCGCAGGTGTTCACGTCCACCGCAATTCCCGTGACGCGGTTAAGGGGCATGGACTCCTCGTAGGTGGTGCGAAGCTGGGTTTCCAGTATATTCTGCAGCGTGGTATCTATTGTCAGGTATACGTCATAGCCGTCCTGCAGCTCTATATTCGTCCGGTACTTGGAATTCATCGTGTTTCCGCGGGCGTCCTTGGCGGAGATATATGTTCCCGCCGAACCGGTGAGATAATCGTCATACTGCATCTCGACACCGAGAAGACCGCCGTCCGTACCGGTAAAGCCCAGCACATGGCAGGCAAGCGAGCCGTAGGGATAGTAACGCTTGCTGAAAGCTTCGAGATTGACGAGCTTCAGCCCGTCCACTCCCTGTCCCACAAGGAACTGCTTTACCTGCTCCGCGACTTCCTCGGTGACCTCTTTCTGCAGCGTCCTGTCACGCTTTTCAGGATACTCCTCGATTATGTTGAGTATCTCGTAGCTCTTCATTCCGAGAATATCCGCCAGTCCGTCGGCAAGGGCGGTGCGGTTCACATAGGGAACATCATCCTTGTCTTCCGCCTCGGCGTATGCCTTTTCCGCATCAATGAGGTCCTTCGGCGAAATAAATACCCTGTATACGGTATAGTTGCTCGCCAGCTTTGTGCCCTTCGCGTCGTAAATACATCCCCTTTCGGGAGTTATGCTTACCGTCCTTCTCGTCTTGTCTGTGACCTTTGTGTTGTAACGGTCGTAGGAAGTGACCTGAAGCACAAAGAGACGGCAGAGTATCGCCGCGAGAGCGACCATGCAAACCGCCAGAACGAATACGCTGCGATTTTTGATGAATCTGCTTTTTTCTACTCTGTTTCTTGCCATTGCTTTTTCTTTCAAATGATGAATATCTGATAAATACCGTTAAAGCCTGTCTCAGTTCAGCTTATCCCAGAATGCGTCGAATCTGCTCTTGAGCGTGGACTTCACCACCTCGGCCGCCTCGTCCGAAACATTCGAGCCGCCGTCCTCTTTATTGACAAGCTCGATACGGTCTGCCGTGGAAATACTGATATACTGCCTCGACAGACGGTCAGACTTGACCATTCCGAGACGGTTCACTGCGTATTCCTCTATGTAGATCAGGTCGTTCTTCTTTTCAAGCGACTCCTGAAGATCGCTTTTGACGGCGATGACCCTTTCGAGCTCGCTTTCCAGATCGCTTATCTCGTGATTGCGTTCATTTATGAGCACCAGATTCAGCACCATTACACTGAGCATCAGGGTACAGAGCACCGCCGCGGCAATAAAGCCCGCCGACATCTTCGAGAGATGAGCCGCCCTTACCGTGCGCATATTTTGCTCGGCACGCGCCGCTCTTGCTTCTTCAAGGATGCGTCTCTGCTCGTTCTGAATGGCAAGCTCGCGCTCACGTCTGATACGCATAAGCTCCGCCTGAGAATGTACTACGACCTTTCTGCCGTTTTTGTCGATGACGTATCTTACCGCGCTTCTGCTCTTAGGCACATTTCCCCGGGGACTTACACCGGGACTGCTGAACTGGTAGGTCGCCTCACGCTCAAAGCCCGCGCCGCTTCGGATATTGCGCTGATCGCTCAGACGGTAGCTCTGACCTGCCGCGGAGGGTCTGCCGACGCTTTTGCCCGTTCCCGCACCCGGACCGGCGTTCTTTACGGCAGTATTCCGTGCGGGCGCACGGTTCGTCCCTTCGGCGCGGTACGGTCTGCCGTTCTGCTTTTCATATTCGATTCTGCGCTGCGCCTCATCAGATGCGCTGCCGTAGCGTTTTCTGCCGTTCTGCCGGGGCGCGCCGTTCATGCCGCCGGGACTGCTGAACTCATAGGTTTTTTCGGGAGCCAGACCGCCCTGTTCGTTTTTAAGATAATATCCCATAATGAGTCACTGATACCATTGAAAATTTAATTCTGCCCTGCCGTGATTCATATCTTTTCCGCCGCTCTCAGCTTCGCGCTGTGAGAGCGGGCATTCTCATTCAGCTCATCCCTGCCCGCTGTCAGAGGCTTGCGGAAGGGAAGGGTGATCTCGGGTTTCTTTCCGCATACGCATACCGGAAAATCGGGAGGACATGTGCAGCCCTTCGCCAGAGAAGCGAAAACCTGCTTCACTATCCTGTCCTCGAGGGAATGGAAAGTCAGCACCGCCAGTCTTCCTCCGGGCTTGAGCGAGGAAACTATATCCCGCAGCGTGGGTTCTATGCGTCCCAGCTCGTCATTGACCTCGATGCGGATGGCCTGAAAGGTCTTCTTCGCCGGATTTCCTCCGTCCTTCGGGCGCGGAACCGCGTTCTTCACCAGCTCCGCAAGCTCAAGAGTGGTTTCGATCGGCGAAATATCACGCCTTTCGGTTATCGCGCGGACTATTCTCGGCGCGAAATCCTCCTCGCCGTAATCGTAGAGTATTTTCGTCAGAGCTTCGGGACTGTAGGTGTTCACCACGTCCCAGGCGGTGAGACGGCTGTCGCTGCGATCCATCCGCATATCGAGAGGCGCGTCGTAATTATAGGAAAATCCTCTTTCGGGAGTGTCGAGCTGATAGGATGAAACGCCCAGGTCGATGAGCGCGCCGTCGATTTTCGCGCCGTCAAGTATATTGAGTATCTCGCTGTAATTGGAATGTACGAATGTTATCCTGTCTGAATAGGGCGCGAGACGCTGACCCGCAGCCGCGAGAGCATCCTCGTCACGGTCTATGCAGATAAGCCTGCCGCCATCTCCCAGACGTTCAGCTATCAGAGAGCTGTGTCCTCCGCCGCCCACGGTGCAGTCAACGTACACCCCGTCCGGACGGATATTCAGCGCGTCCATACATTCTCCGGGCATTACCGGCTTATGCGAAAACCTTATCTGTTCGGTCTTTTCCATATTCCGCTTCGATTATCCGAGGAAGCCGTCTATCACGGCGTCCTCTTTTTCGAGGGTGTAGGCCGGTATGGGCTCCTTATATCCCATCTCGCCGAAGATGACGTTCCATCTTCCGAGCATATCGTCCTCATAGAGCCAGGGACGGTAACCGAGCTTTAGGTAAATGGCAATGGCGGGCTTGCGGAAATCGTCGGTACTGAGGAGAGCCTCGACGCAGCCCGTATCCTCGAAGAATTTCACGCACTCGGCGCATACGGCCTTGCCCAGACCCTTTCCGCGGCATTCGGGACGCGCGCTCACCATGTGCAGGTCGGCGATATGCTTTACGGGATCGACGCAGGCGGCGGCGGTGGACATCATCTTTCCCTCTGAATCATACGCGCAGTAAATGTGCGCGGGAGAGAGGTCAAAGGGAGGATTGAACACCATCTCCTGCAGGAACTTGTCAAAGGACCAGGGCTCGCCTGTGAGAGCGGTACTCACGTCGTTCCACTGTTCTATCTCCTCGAATTTCATTCCGCGGACAGTATAGCCTTCGGGAAGTGTATATTCCGTATTTCTTTCGTTTTCGGGTCTCCAGATCATTCTCAGCTGTGACATTGCCACGACCTCCTGTGTGATTCGGTAAATTCGGTAAAAAATAATATCGGATTAGCGCGGATCAGCTCCGCTCAAAGTATTTAAGTATTTCTTTCGGGACATATCCGGTCAGGTCTCTGCCGTATTTTATCATATCGCGCACCACGGTGGAGCTGATATGCTGATATTCCGCCTTTGCCGGAAGGAATATTGTCTCGCAGGACGGACAGAGCTGACGGTTTACCGCTGCGAGAGTGTATTCGTAATCAAAATCCGTGGTTGACCTCGCGCCCTTGACTATGACGCTTATATCATGCTTTTCGCAGTATTCGGCAAGGAGTCCGTCGTTTACGTCGGCGGTTATTTTTCCCATTCCGTCCTTTTCTGAGTAAGCCTCGCAGACGTTGCGCAGCATGGCAAGCCGTGTGTCCGCGTCAAAGGTGTAGTTTTTGGAAATATTGTAAAAGCCGCAAACCACCGTCTCGTCGAACAGCCGCGCCGAGCGCAGCACAAGGTCGAGATGTCCGAGGGTAAAGGGATCGAAGCTTCCCGGAACAAGAGCTCTTTTCATTCTTCCATTCCTTCTTTGGTCAGCAGGGTGATCCATATCTTTCCGTAATTGGTATGTCTGACGACCTTCAGCCCGGGCGCGCCGATATATTCGTCCTGTCCGCTCTCGCATACTATAATTGCGTAGTCGGCTATCATGTCGGCTTCGGCAAGCGCCCGCACAGCCTCTCCGGTCAGAGCGGAAGCATAGGGCGGGTCGAGAAAGATAATCCCGTACTTCTTCGTACCCTTCATTCTGCGGATAAAGGCTCTCCAGTCGGAATTGTATACCACGGCGCCTTCCAGCTTCGTCTTTTTCGCGTTTGCGGCGATGATCTTCACCGCGTCCGCCGATTCATCCACGAAATCGCAGCATACCGCCCCGCGGCTGAGAGCCTCAAGTCCCAGCTGTCCCGAACCCGCGAACAGGTCGAGGACGCTTCTCCCCTCTATGTCAAACTGTATCATCGAAAAGAGAGCTTCCTTCACCCTCTCGGTCGTCGGTCTTGTGGTCTCGCCTTCAAGCGTTTCGAGTCTTACTCCGCGCGCGGCTCCGGTTATAATACGCATCTCTTTTCCTCTGTTTCACTGTTGATTTGATTAAAGCTCGCTTACCCTTTTCGCTCTCGCAAAAGCCTCGTCGTAGAAGTCCTGGGGAGTCATCGTTTTGTAGCCGTCGTTTTCGTGTCTGTTCGGCTTGCTGTCCACTGTGAGCTCGAAGGTGAGCATACCCTCGTATTTCTCGCGGCGGATTCTGTCCATGATTCCCTTCCAGTCGGCGATGCCGTCAAAGGGAAGCAGGTGCA
>JAZQNC010000307.1:0-5437 GCA_045627165.1 Eubacteriales bacterium | reverse complement strand
CACGTTCAAGGATAACGCCAACATTTTCGGCAAGGTCTACTTCCCGCGTCTGTCCAAGCCGATCGCTACGATCATTTCTTCCGCCATCAATTTCGGCATTCAGATGCTGCTGTTCGCCTGCTTCTGGATCTACTTCATCGTGACCGGACAGGTGCATCCCAACTGGTTGACGATCCTTGCGCTGCCGCTCGTGTTGCTCGTTATGAGTTGTATGGCTCTCGGGTGCGGCATCATCGTCAGCTCGCTGACCACCAAGTACCGTGATTTGTCCATCGTCGTTACCTTCGGCGTCAGCCTGTGGATGTATGCCACCCCCGTCGTTTATCCGCTGTCCACGGCAGCAGACGGCTGGATGCGCACCGTGCTGCTGCTCAATCCGGTGACTCCTATGATGGAACTGTTCCGGTATATGCTTTTGGGTCAGGGGCAAATCAGCGTGACGGGACTTGTGTGGTCCGTTGTCTTTTCCGCCATCGTTCTGTCGGGAGGCATCGTGCTGTTCAATAGGATCGAGAAGACATTTATGGATACGGTGTGACGCATACAGGGTGCCAATAGAGAAAAGGTATATCATATATCAGTAATACGGGGATTGGTTTATGTATGAATCAGAATTGATCAGCGTTATTGTACCGGTTTATAACGTCGAGCAATATTTGGAAAAGTGTATCAGCAGCATCATTGATCAGACGTATCGGAATCTGGAGATCATTCTGGTTGATGACGGATCGACAGATCAAAGCGGTGCGCTGTGCGATGAATTCGCTCAAAAGGACGGACGCATCCGTGTGATTCACAAAGAAAACGGAGGAGTTGCGGACGCACGTAACGTCGGTATCGAGGCTTGCAACGGCGAGTACGTTTCATTCGTAGACAGTGACGATTATATTCATCCCGAAATGCTCGCAAAGTTGTATGATTCACTTAAACAATTTGGAGCGGATGTCAGCATCTGTCAGTATTTCCTGGTTGATGAAAACGGCGGCATTACATATGGAGTCAGCTTTCACGATTTTGTTCCGTATGGAGTCATAACGGGAGATCAGGCGCTTCAAAAACTGCTATATAACAAAAGCGGCTATTTTGTTGTCGTATGGAACAGGCTAGTTAAAAAGAAGTTATTCTCTCAGGTCAGATTTCCGCTTGACCGTGCATATGAGGACGAGTATGTTGCGCACAGATTGTTCGGACAGTGTGAAAAAGTCATATGCATTCAGGATGCGCTATATTATTATCTTCAAAGGCCGAATAGCATTATGTCGAACGTGCGGAACGGATTTATGATGGAGAGGTATCTGAATCACGTTGAGGTCATGCTGGACCGGATGCAGTACTTGAAGTCGATCCGGAAAAATGAATATGCGGCCGTGGCATACAGACGAGGTGTATTTAGCCTCTACACGGCGTTTACGTACAGATTGCAAACAAAACAAACAAAGGAAGCGAAAAAACATTACAGATCCTTAAAAAGAAAATTGTGTAAAAATTACCCTGTTACAAAGTACCTGGGTTGGAAAGACAGAATGCGCACACTGATGATTTGCGTCAGCCCGAGAGCATATAAGCTGCTTGCGGGATGCAAGAAAAAGTTCCGCTAAGGGCAATCCGCTGTCCGGTCCGCCGTTCCTGCCCCTATCATTATGGACAAGCCGTCCGCGTCGGGCGGCTTTTTACTTTTGCGTCCGAACCGCTGTAAAACTGCCGACTGCAATATTTGCGCATATCCGCATTTTGCTTGATTTTGCAAATTTATCTGAAAAATCCTGCAAGCAGGGCGGCGCGGGGCGCGGAGCGGAGGGGCAAATGGGACTTTTTTGTTTATGACGGTTGACAAATGTTGCAATATATGCTATAATAAAATGGATAATGGCCAAGTGGTGCCATATCCCCGCTGCCGCTGCCGACTGCCGGCATTCAGGCACGCGCGGACGCAGGATTTGAACGATAAACCGTCGTTTCCGCATATGCATAAAATGCCCGCGGACGACGTTTTTGAGTTATTTGTAAGGAGACTCCTGATGGAAAAGAAGAAGATCTGCTATGTGGTGACAGTTCCGCTGACGATACGTGCGTTTTTCATCCCGCAGCTGAAATATCTGGCGGATAACGGGTTCGACGTGTCCGTTATCTGCACGGATGACGGGCAAATCGGCACGGAATTGGGTGACGCAATTACATATATTCCCGTGAAGATCCCGCGGGGCATCTATGTGAAGGAATCTTTGCGGGCGATCAGGGAATTGAAACGTATTTTCAAAAGAGAGAAGTATGACCTGGTGCAGTATTCGACGCCGAATGCGGCGTTCTATGCATCTGTTGCCGCAAAGGCTGCCCGGTGTAAGGTCAGGAACTACCATCTGATGGGTTACCGATACCTCGGAGCCTCCGGAATCGGGCGGAGACTGTTGAAGATCATAGAAAAGATCACGTGCGTCAATTCCACGCAAATCGAATGCGTCAGCAGGTCAAATTACGAAATGGGCGTTTCGGAGCGGCTGTTCAAGAGAGACAAGGCCAACGTTGTCTGGAACGGGAGCAGCGGCGGTGTGGACCTTGCAAGGTTCGATTACAGCCGGAGAGAAGTATGGCGCCGGGAGATCCGGACAGAACTTGGATTGGAGACGGACGATTTTGTATACGGATTTGTCGGCAGAATAACCCGGGACAAGGGCATAAACGAATTGCTGGAGGCTTTTGCGGGCTTGAAAAACGGTACCAAGCTGCTCATAGTGGGCCCTGCCGAGGATCTGAAATCACTGGATTCGGACCTCCTTGAAAAAGCCCGGAATTCCCCTGACATCAGATTCCATGATTTCGTGCCGGACATCGAGCGGTATTATGCGGCGATCGACGTGCTGGTGCTTCCCAGCTATCGGGAGGGATTGGGCAATGTTGTGATAGAGGCCGGAGCTGTCGGCACGCCGGCGATCGTGAGCAATATCCCGGGCCCGGTTGACGTTATTGACAACGGTAAAACGGCACTGGTCGTGAAGGCAAAGGATACCGTCGATCTGGCCGATAAGATGAAGGCGATCAGAAATGCCGACTATGAGGAAATGGGAAGAGCGGCACACAGCTTTGTCAGCGAGAGATTTGACAGTGAGATCTTCTGTGAAATCATCCTGGAGAGAAGGAAGCAGCTATGATCCGCAGAGAGGATCCGCCGTATAACGGATCGCGGGGGTTCGATCGACCAATAAAGGAGAAGGTATGAAGCGAGTTATCACATACGGAACGTTTGATTTGCTGCATTATGGACATATCAATTTGCTGAGGCGGGCAAAGATGCTGGGCGATTATCTTATCGTTGCGGTGTCGACGGATGAGTTCAATCAGAATGACAAGCATAAAAGAACATATTTTACATATGAAGAAAGAAAGGCATTGCTTGAATCGATCCGTTACGTTGACCTCGTGATCCCGGAGGCGAGCTGGCAGCAAAAACGATCGGATATGCACGAGTACCATATAGACACCTTCGTTATGGGGGATGACTGGAAGGGCAAATTCGATTTTTTGAAGGAAGAGGGGGTCGACGTTGTCTATTTGCCGAGAACCCCTGAAATCAGTTCCAGCAAAATAAAAAAGGATCTGTACGACGCGAATGCCGTCGATTGCGACGGACAAGCCGATCACGACGATCTCGATACGGATCCCAAGTAAGACGTGGGGAACACATATGTCAAGGCTTAAAAGCTTAATCAAATATTCGCCGGTATTATATAACGTATACTATTACTGTTTTTCTGCCGCCTTGAAGGTCATCGGCCTGTTTGTGAGAACGGATGAAAAACTGATCCTTTTCAATGCTTACGGCGGTAGAAAATACGACGACAGCCCCAAGGCTGTATTTGAAAAAATGGCGGCGGATCATCGCTTTGATGATTACGTACTGATGTGGGCCTTAAACGATCCCTCCGCATTTCATTTGCCGGAAAGGGCCGTGGTCGTTCCGGTCAAAAGCTTCTCCTTCTTCATAAAGGCGCTCAGGGCCAGGGTCTGGATCACCAATTCCTCAATGGAAATGGGCCTTTGTTTCAAAAAAAAGAAGACGATCTATATCAATACGTGGCACGGGACGGCCATCAAATATCTGGGCGATGACGTAAAAAAGGAAGGGCGGTCATTCAAGAGCAACAAGGCAAGCGAAGAGGATATTTTCCTTTGCCAGAGCGAGTATGACGAGATGATCTTCCGGAGAGCCTTTCATAAGGAGAATCTGTTCCGGTACGGACTGCCGAGAAATGATGAGCTGGCAGCGGATCATCCGATCGAAGATATCGCCGCCTTGAAAAGAAGGATCGGGATCCCTTCCGACAAAAAGACCGTGCTGTACGCTCCGACGTTCCGCGAGTTTACCAGAAACGAGCATAAAGAGGTGATCCAGGAAATACCGCTGTCATTCCATCAATGGGAAAAGGAAATGCCGGATGTGGTCGTCCTTTTCCGCGCACATTACGAGGTGGCAAAGCATCTGGACATATCGCAGTATCCGAATGTGATCGACGTTTCCGCGTATCCGGACCTGAATGAACTGATGTTGGTGTCGGATATCCTGCTGTCCGATTATTCGTCGATCTATTTTGATTTTTCGATCCTGAACAGACCGATGGCATGCTATGCATACGATTACAGTCTGTATGAGGGCAACAGAGGACTGTATATGGATATTGCTGAGGAATTGCCCTGCAAGGTTTGTATTTTTGAGGAAGATCTTCTGAAAGAACTGAAAAACGAATTTCTTTCGTATGACGAATACGCGGAGAAGACCCGCACGTTCCGGCAGAAGTACGTGACAGAATACGGTCATGCCGCACAAAAGGTGGCGGATGAACTGTATCGCAGGCTGTGATCCGTGACGTGAACAAACGGTTTTAACGGGAAAATGAGTGATAGTATGATGAAAACCGCGCCGAGGGTTTCGGTTATCATGGGAGCGTATAACTGCTCCGGAACGCTGAGGGCTGCCGTGCAGTCTATTCGGGAGCAATCCTTTCCCGACTGGGAGATGATCATTTGCGACGATGCCTCTACGGACAGCACCTACGCGGATGCGCTTGCCCTGAAAAGTGAGGACGAGCGTATAATCGTTATCAGAAATGATGAAAACCGGAAGCTGGCGTATTCGCTGAATCAATGCCTGAAGCTTGCCGGAGGCGAGTACATTGCCAGAATGGACGCCGACGATATTTCTAAGCCGGACAGGTTTTCCAGACAGGTAGAGTTTCTGGACGCGCATCCGGAATATGCCGTGGTCGGTACGGCTGCGGAGATATCGAACGGCGAGAGCATAATTGAAGAGCGCAGGATGAGGGAGGTGCCTCAGACAGACGACGTCCTGCTGAGCGCTCCGTTTATCCATCCTTCCATTATGATGAGAAAAGCAGTATATGACGAATTGGGAGGATATACGGTCGCACCCAGAACCACGCGGGGG
>JAZQNC010000306.1:0-2252 GCA_045627165.1 Eubacteriales bacterium | reverse complement strand
CCTTTATTCCCTTATCTCTTATCCTGTCGAGCAGCTCGGGAGTAAAGTGAAGTCCCGCGGTAGGCGCGGCGGCAGAGCCGTTTTCACGGGCGTAAACCGTCTGATAGCGTGCCGGATCGGAGGCTCTGGAGGTTATGTACGGAGGAAGCGGCATACTTCCCACCTGTTCGAGCACGGTATATATGTTGTCGCCCTCATAGCTGAATTTCATGATGCGGCAGCCGTCGTCCACTATATCCGTGACCTCTCCCCGGAGGATACCGCCGCCGAAGGATATCGTCGTGCCTTCCTTTACACGTCTTCCGGGCTTGACAAGCACCTCCCATGTATCGAGTCCGCGCTGACGGAGAAGCAGAGTTTCCACGGCGATCCCGGTGCTCTCCTTTGTTCCAATGAGTCTCGCGGGAATGACCTTGGTGTCGTTGACCACAAGCACGTCGCCGGGATTGAGGTAATCAATAACGTCGCGGAATATTCTGTGTTCAAGCTCACCGGTGCGGCGGTCTGTTTTCAGCAGCCTCGAACAGTCGCGCTTTTCCGCCGGAGTCTGAGCTATAAGCTCCTGCGGAAGCTCATAATAGAAATCCGAGGTTTTCAGCTCCGTCGGCGGAAGCTCATTTTTAATTACGTTGATATCCGGATATCTGTTTTCCACGGTTATATTACCTTCTTTGTTCGCTTATTTTTTGTTTCGGTTTATCTGACGGTGCTCTCGCCGCGTCTGCGCCTTACGCGCTCTTTTCTTCCGTCCGTTTCCGCTCCCGTCACCAGCTTTATCAGCCACAGGCAGAACAGCAGCGTCAGTACCGGAATGATACAGGAGGTCACCAGCATTATGGCGATCACCCGCAGAAAGCTGCCGAGAATGTCGGAGGCTCTCTGAACGAGCTCGCTTACCTTCTGCGATACTCCGTTTATCAGCCGGGAGACTATTCCTCCCGCTTCATCAGCGGTCTCATCCTCGCCCGTTATACTTTCCGCGTCCTCTGACAGACTCTGCGCCGAGGAAACGGCGGCGTTTATCGAGGGCATATATGTGTCGTATATCGCGTCGGACGCAATAATGCTTAGCGGTATCGCCACGGTTATCACGGCGGTAAAGAGGGCAAGCCGCACTCCCGCCCTTGCCAGACCTTCTCTGTCAAAAACGATAAAGAGCAGTACCAGAAGACATATTATTGGTATCAGCACCCGGAAGGTCAGCGCTCCGATGAGAGTCAGCAGATATTTTTCCGCGTATAGCACGCAGAGCACCGCCAGAAAATATTCGGTGATCTCGGCGAGCCTTTCGGCAAGCGGAGTGGCGGTATCGTCGGGAAGCGCGGATACGGCAACCGAGGCCACGGTAGCGGCTCCGGTCAGCTTTCCGACCGTCGATATTTTTTCGTCTATGGACTGTGACAGCTCCTCATAGGCTTCGGGGGACGAAAATCTGTCCGCAAGAAAGGTAAAAGAGATCAGGGCGGCAAGCACCAGCACCGCTGCGGCGGCGAGCTTTGACAGTCTTCCTTTCATCATGTTCTTTTCCTCCCGTTATCCTTATTATCCGGCGCAGACAAATTCAAACTCATAGCCCGATGTGTCAACCATGCCGCACACGAAGCTCTCGATGAGCGAACAGGCGTTGTCGTAGGCCTTGTCCAGTATTCCGCGCTGCATTGCTTTATCAATGGCGGTATTTTTAAGCGCCGCAAGCGAGCTGTTGTAGTCGCTCACGCTCAGACGGTTTCCGAAGCCTGATTTTTCGCTGTAGAGCCGGAAGCTGTCAAAATCTATATCGGTACTCTGTATCACGGCTCCGGGTACGGTTACACGGATATACTTCGCGTCATCGTCCTTTTTGACCTTTATGCTCTCGAAATCAACTCCGGCATATATGGTGCCGTCATAGGTAATAACGTAGCCCGACTCGGTAAAGGGAAGCTCAATGCCCAAAAGCGACTTGACGCTTGTAAATTCCGACGCTTCGGTAAACCAGTATTCCTGGGTCACGAGAAAGCCCATGTCGTTCAGTCCGTCCTGAAGTATGGCGGCCGTTATGGTCTTTTCAACCTCCACCAGCTTATCGACTTCCCTTATCACAACAATGGAATCGGTCTCGGCGGTTTCGAGCTCGGCTGTTCCGCGCTCTTCACGACTGCCGCTCCACACCGTAAGTATTATTATCGCAATTACCGCGACTGCAGCCACTATGACGATACTTGCAATATCAGAGGGCGCAAGGCGGCGGGGATTTCTTCTTTTTTCGCTCA
>JAZQNC010000305.1:0-2764 GCA_045627165.1 Eubacteriales bacterium | reverse complement strand
GGCGATTATATGGTAAAAACAGCCAACGACACCATTACAGACGTTGACGCGGTTATCATGGTCGTCGAGGCTCAGCCCCGCACAGGCGAAATAGAAAAAGGAATAATCGAACATCTCAGGCAGGAGGGAATTCCGGCGCTTCTTGTAATAAACAAGACAGACCGCGCCAACGCCGTGCTTGTGGGCGACACCATACAGCTCTATTCTTCGCTTTATGACTTTGATTCGGTTATCCCCACCTCGGCAGTCCGCGAAAAGGGAGTGGATATCGTCCTGGCGGAATGCGAACGCTATCTGCACGAGAGCGTTCACTATTTCGACGACGACATCGCCACCGACCAGCCGGAACGTCAGATAGCCGCAGAGGTCATACGGGAAAAAATTCTCCGAACCACCGAAAACGAGATCCCCCACGGCACCGCCGTTCTCATAGATAAATTCACCGACGAGGACACGCTTATCCGAATCAACGCAACGATCGTTTGTGAGCGCGACACCCACAAGGGTATAATCATCGGTAAAAACGGAGAAAAGCTGAAACAGATAGGAAGCTATGCCCGCGAGGATCTTGAGAAGTTTTTCGGCACGAAGATATACCTTGAGCTTTGGGTAAAGGTCAAGGAAAACTGGCGCGACAGCGCGTACAGCGTAAGCAATTTCGGATACACATCGGAAGATTGAGCTTTTTCGTTCTTTTCTTTTACACGGAGCGGAAAGCATCACCGCATATACGGCCATGATAAACAAACTGACGGGAATAATAATCCGCTCCACGGATTACGGCGAGAGCGACCGAATACTGAATATTCTGACCGCCGAAAACGGTCTTGTCAGCGTACTTGCCAAAGGCTGCCGAAGTCTGAGAAGCAAAAACCGTCCCGCATGTCATATTCTGTTCTACGGCGAGTTTACGGTGTATCACAGAGGCGACAGGCTCTGGCTCAGCGAAAGTTCTCCTCTGCGGGATTTTTACAATGTGGATATGGGGATCGAAGCGCTCGCGCTCTATTCCTATCTTTGTGAAATACTGGGGTATGTGTGCTTTGAGAATGAGGACTGCGAATCCCTGCTCCGCCTTCTGCTCAACACTCTGCACATAACGGGAGAGAACAGAAGCATCGGCGCGCTTAATCGCGCAAAGGCGGTGTTTGAGCTGCGCTGCGCTGCGGAGCTTGGATTTGCGCCGGATTTTTCCTGTATCGTATGCGGAAAGATCACCGACCCTCTGTATATAAACATTCTCAGCGGCGACTGCTATTGCAGCGTCTGCCATGACAGGTCTCCCGAAGAAAGAAGCGGCGCCGCGCTTTCGGAAGCGGTCAGGCTCGCTGCGTCGTACATAGTGAACGCTCCGCTCAAAAGACTGTTTTCCTTCTCGCTTGAGGACGCGGCTCTTGACGAGCTTATGTTTTTTACCGAGCAGTATATCATCAACTGCACAGAACACAGATACAAATCGCTCGACTATTATAAGGGTTTAATACAAAATGTCTAACTTTTCATCAGCAATATATACGCTTGAATACGGAAAGATACTCGAACTGCTTGCATCCTGCTGTCACACGGAGGGGGCAAAGGACGAGGCGTACAGGCTCGTTCCCTCCACAGACCGTGAAAGAGTATTGAAGCTGCAGGCGCAGACCAGCGACGCAAAGAGGCTGGCCATGATAAAGGGCACTCCCTCCTTCGGAGGTGTGGTCGATATAAATCCGTCGCTTGACCGCGCCGAAAAAAGCGCGCAGCTCTCTCCCCGCGAGCTTCTCGATATCGCCAATCTGCTTACCACCGCACGCAGACTTATCGACTACATAAACGCCGACAGGGAGACCGAAACCTGCATAGGCGAAATATTCAACCGTCTGAACGCAAACCGTCCTCTTGAGGAAAAGATAAACCGCACCATTCTCGCCGAAGATATGATAGCAGACGAGGCTTCTCCCGAGCTTGCGGACATACGCCGCAAAAAGCGCAATCTTTCCAACAAGATAAGAGACACCCTGCAGCATTACACTCAGGGCGCGTATACGAAATATCTGCAGGAAAATATCGTCACACAGCGCAGCGGAAGATATGTCATACCCGTAAAGGCGGAATACAGAAGCGAGATCAAGGGACTTACCCACGATATATCCGCCTCCGGCGCGACACTCTTTATCGAGCCGATGGCTGTCGTTGACGCGAACAATGAGCTTCGTGAGCTTGAAAGCAGAGAAAAGCACGAAATAGACCGCATTCTCTCAGAGCTTTCGTCCGACTGCGCATCCTGTTCGGGTCAGCTCTCTCTCAACTACTACAATATCACATCTCTTGCCTTCATATTCGGACGCGCCGAGCTTTCCTTCATGCTGGACGCTTCCGAGCCTCATATGGCGCCGAAGCAGTATGTGGAGCTTTATCATGCGCGCCACCCTCTTCTTGACAAGGAAAAGGTCGTTCCGACAACGATCACCCTCGGAAAGGAATACGATACGATCGTCATCACCGGTCCGAACACCGGAGGAAAAACCGTATCGCTCAAAACTCTCGGACTGCTCTCACTGATGTATCAGTCGGGACTTCATATTCCCGCCGATGATACCTCATACCTTCCCGTATTTTCGGATATCCTCGCCGATATAGGCGACGAGCAGTCGATAGAACAATCGCTCTCGACCTTCTCGGCGCACATGAAGAACATCGTCGGAATACTTGATAAATGCGACAGCGAATCGCTCGTGCTATTCGACGAGCTCGGAGCGGGTACCGATCCGCTTGAAGGTGCGGC
>JAZQNC010000304.1:0-2062 GCA_045627165.1 Eubacteriales bacterium | reverse complement strand
GCGTATAATAGTGCTGTATCGACCGTTGACGGCAGATATTCCTGATGTCGTCTTTTCGGTAACTTCGCTCGACCTTGCCGTTATGTCTGTCGTTATATTTCCAAAAGATTATCCGAACCTGATTTCTATTGGAAACGGGTTCGGATTTGTTGTATCTATGGAAGAACAGGCGGATATTGTCAAAAAGGTTCTGATGTGATACAATTATCATGCTCCAAAAATGTCGCATCACATAAAATACTCCCGCAATGAGGTGAGAACGCCATGTACACAAAGACTATATTGATGCCGGAGTTATTCTTGAGGACTATGCAACGACAGGAATTTCCGATATGGATTTACCGCACGATTTTGAAATAGGTGTGTGGCAAAAGTATGCCTCCATGGTGTTCAAATACTTATATTGTATGAAGAAACGACCCTGTTCAGCTGGATCGTCAGAAGCACCGAGCCGTGATGAAAGTCACGGCTCTTTTTTATGCACCAAATATGGAACATGCCCTCGAGTATAATGAACTCAAAGAAATGAATGACGTATGTGGAGGGAACAGATTATGAGTGACATGAACGAACAGGATGTTTTCGACCAGATGTCCATATTCCAGATACTGAACCTTTTGAATGATCGGGAAAACACGTTCAGCTCGGAAGATATATCAAAAATCATCGATAAGCTGTCCGGCGTCAAGCGAAAGAAAGAATCGGCCGAAGTAAAGAAAAAGCAGCAGGAGGAACGCGAAAGGCGGGAACGGGAAGCGCGTGAAGCGCAGGAGCGCAAGGAAGCTCATATTAAAGAAGTCACAAGCATGGATCTCCCGCTTGACTGGGAAAATGTGTTCAGTCAGGACGAAGGAGCCCAGGGTGTTCACGCCGAAAGCATTTCCGACGGTCTCATTCTCAGCCTTTCAAATCTTGGAAAAGTCGATATAGAATACATTTCCGAGATCACCGGAGAGGATTGCAAAACGGTCATCGGTTCACTGAAAGGCTCTATCTATCAGAACCCGGAAACATGGGGCGAATGCTTCTACAAAGGCTGGGAAACCTCCGAGGAATACCTTTCCGGCAACATGATGAGAAAATGGAAGGCAGCAAAAAAAGCCGACATTGAATATACCGGCTATTTCGCCGATAACATCAAAGCTATCGAAAAGGTCCTTCCTCCGACTGTCGCAACAAAAGACATCTATGTGACGCTCGGCTCGCCGTGGGTGCCTGCTGATATCATCGACGACTTTATCGAGGATTGCTTCGGCAACTGGCGCAAATACTGCTGGGGCAATGTAAACGAAGAACATTACCGCACAAGGCACGATGAGCTGACGGGTACATGGGAGATACCGGAAAAAAGCCGATATTATCAGGAAGTCACGGTCAACCGCCTATATGGCACGGACAGAATAAACGCACTGCACATTCTGGAACGCACGCTGAATATGAAATCGGTCGCAGTCACCGATGAAGTCAAATGCAATACGAATTCATCAGGCAAGAAACGGGTCATCAATCAGGCCGAAACCGTTCTCGCCCTTGAAAAACAGCAAAAACTGATAAAGGCGTTCCAGAAATGGGTCTGGCAGGATGAACTCAGAAAAGAGCGGCTCGAGGCTATTTTCGAGAATAATTTCAGCTGTGTGCGCAGAAGGATATTTGACGGATCGTTCCTGCAGTTTCCCGATATGTCTCCGGCAGTGGCGCTGTATCCGTATCAGAAGAACGCCGTCGCCCGCATACTTTTCACTCCGAATACGCTTTTAGCGCATGACGTCGGCTCGGGCAAGACTTACGTCATGATCGCTGCCGGAATGGAAATGCGCCGTATGGGGCTTTCGAAAAAGAATATGTATGTCGTGCCGAACAACATCGTCGGGCAATGGAAAAACATCTTCAGTGCAATGTATCCGAATGCAAGGCTTCTGTGCGTTGAGCCGAAGAATTTTACTCCGTCAAAAAGAGAAAGCGTTCTCGAAAAAATCAGAGATGAGGATTTTGACGGCATAATCATTGCATACAGCTGCTTCGAACTGATACCGCTTTCAAAGGAATACTATAAGCAGCAGCT
>JAZQNC010000303.1:0-11905 GCA_045627165.1 Eubacteriales bacterium | reverse complement strand
GAAAATCAGAATAACAGTCCATTATGAAATGAATAATCCCCATAGTGCAGATTTGAAACCTTTTGTTGTTTCAAACGTTTGCTCTGTGGGGATTATGTTGTTATTTGATTCAATTACATTTGTCTCTGTTTAATGTAATGGATATAAGACGGTTATCCTTCATTGTATGCTTTTTCAATCAGAGGCTGGGCTTTTATCACATCATCTTTTGTTCTGATGGTTACTTCCAAGTCACCTGTTCCATAATGACCTATTTCTCTTGTATCACGGGTAAATCCATCTTCAATAGTTACCGAAGATGGATCTGTTTTCAGATGAAGAAGTATATGATTTGAATATATCTCGATACAGCAGATGTTAGATATTTTTCTATATGCTATGTAGTATTTTAGTTGATTTGATGTAATATCATCTCCTAAGGATTCTATGTAACAACATATATCACTATATAACATCCTGACACTATCATTTGCTACTGCCAATTTCTCAATATGTGTTTTGGAACTGCTTACGGAGTTGGTGTTGGTGCTGGGAGAAGAAACAGGGTTTTGAACATCATTTACGGCGTGGGTATTAAGATGTTCAAACAGAAGAAGGTTATCACCGTATTTCTTGTACTTTACAAGTCTGATGTTCCTTTGCATTTGATTAACGGCATGTACATCATACCTATTGAAATCACTTGCTATACATATAACACATGGGACAGACCAATCAATTTTTTCGGCAACTTCCATTCCAAACTTGTTAATAACGAGAAGTTTGAAATCTGCTTTGTGATCAAGTAACCAGTCTAAATAAAACAAGCCTTGATTAACAACATTTTCATTGACACTTCTCTTGTATTCGAAAATTACCGGACTGTAGTTTTCGTCTATTCCTATGCTATCCATTCTGCCTTCTGAGATAATATATTCACTCTTCAAAAACTTGACACCGAAAAAAGTCTCCATATTATTCTCAATAAGAGTCTGTAATTCCTTTTCAAGAAGTACTGGCGATACAGTTCTTTCGGATATTGTTGGTTTTATCTCAAATAGTTTAAGCTCTGACATTTTTTATCTCCTGAATTTTCTGCATGATTCTATTGTCACTTATTATAGCATGAATATTAGGTTTTTACAATAAATTCGGATTAGCTTTCATATATCCTGAATCGTCTGGGCAAGTGGTATCATGCCGAAATGCGCGAGCTTGCCGCCGTACTGACGGTAAAACCATGAAAGCTGGGGAGCGTAGGGCAGCTTCTGCACGTCCATCTGGGGAACGGTGTCGATAATTCCCTCGGCATATTCGCGCATTAGCCTTGAAGCCGTGCGCAGACGGGCGATATATCCGCCCATGCGCATATCAATAACGTCCCATCCCCAGGGAGTGTTGTATTTATGCCACAGCTCATACCAGCGCGTGTAAAGCTCCTCCGCGCTTTTTACCATACCGTCGGCGTAGTCGGCGAAAGCCTCCGCGCTTTTCCTGTCCTTGTTTCTTACGCAGAGCGGAGCGTTTTCTCTCCAGTAACATTTCTGTTCGAGAACGAGAGAGAGCTTTTCGTAATAATCCCAGAGCAGCTTCTGCTCATCGGTTTCGGCGTTTTCATAAAAGCCGGTTATGTCATTGTGCAGAGCGGCAAAGTGCGTATACAGCGGAAGTCCCTCGGTCTCCTTCTCGAAATACAGGCAGAGGGGGTCCTCAAACAGCAGCCATTCGGTAATGTCCGAGGGCAGGTCCTGATTTATATCGGTGCCCGGAACGTTTGCGAAGCGGCCGAGTGCACGGTATGCCTTCGCGTCGGCGCGGTTGAGAGCGGAGAAGCGGACATCAACGGTATCCGCGTCATATTCGCCCGTATATCCGAATTCGGCGTAGACCTGCATACCGAAGAGCAGATTGAGTATGGAGGACATGGTGCCGTTGTCTCCCCAGGCTGTGGTGAATACTTCCTTTACTCCCATATCTCTCGAAGCGCGGAGAGCGGGAAGCGAGGTCGAGAGCATGAAGTCCATGTTTATCGCGGGAGTTGACCAGTTCCAGAGTCCTCCGGCAAAGAGCACACGCGCTCCCGTGCGCTGATGCTCCTTTATCAGAGCGGTGTAGAAATCGTAGTCGTGATGATAATAATCCCAGTAAACCAAATCAGTGTTTTTGGGGAACTGCGCGAGTATCTCATCCGGAAGATGAAATTCGGGATCGTAGTCCTTTTTGGGCGACAGGGAAGCGTAATACATATCGCTCCATATCATGGGGTGCAGTCCCAGCTTTGCGGCTATGTCCTGAACTCTGTCCATGTGTTTTCTGAATATGTCGTACTGCGGCTCGTCGCCGTGGAGAGCCTTATATCTTCCCTTGCCGAGACTTCCCGCCTCATCCATGCCTATATGTATACGCTTTGAACGGTAGGGCTCGGAGGCGTCCTTCATTATCTGCTCGATATATCTGTAGGTCTTTTCCTCACCGACAAGCAATACGTCTCCGCTGTCGGCGATTGAGCCCATGGCGAGAGTCCAGCGCAGTATTTTTGAGTGATGACCGAGAGTCTGGATACATGGTATCATTTCTATTCCGAGAGCATAGGCGTAGTCGTCAAGCATACGCAGCTCTGTCTTTTTATATCCGCCGCGCATATATCCGAAATACGGGTAGCCCTCCACCTCAAACGTGTCCTCGGTGTAGAGCATCATGAGATTCAGCCCCATCAGCGCGAGACGGCGCAGTATCAGCTTTACCGCGTCCACACGCATAACGCCGTTTCTCGAAACGTCAAGCATAAGTCCGTTGCAGTCGAAGCAGGGCTTTTCGACGATATCGCAGCCGATTCCCTCACGGGAGATGTGCGCAAGGGCGCGGAATATCTCCACATCCTTTGAATAGATTATCTTTCCGCCGTCCTCGCAGAGCGATACGGAAAGGCAGTCTCCCTTTTCAATGTCTACTTCGATACCGTCGGATGAGAAGCGAATATCCAGCTCGCTTTCGACCTCTGCGGCGCCGCCCTGAAGATGAGAGGGGAGATTTTTCAGATAAAGCTTTAACATATTGGCTCCTTTTCAATCAAAAAGGGCAGACGGTGTTATCCGTTTGCCCGGAAAGCTCCAAATCTGCCTGCTGCGGGCATAACATGATCGGGGCAGGCGTTTACCTCTTTGTTACCGCGCCGATGAACGCTTTCATGCGCTCGGTCGCGCCCTCGCCGAATACGTAATCCGGCTTACCCTCGACAGCCACAACGCCCTTGTCCATGAACAGGATCCTGTCGGACACATCGCGTGCAAAGTTCATTTCGTGAGTGACTATGATCATCGTTGTGTGCTGCTGCGCAAGAGAACCGATTACCTTTAATACCTCGCCCGTCAGCTCAGGGTCAAGCGCGGAGGTGGGCTCATCGAAGCAGAGTATCTTAGGCTGCATGGCAAGCGCGCGGGCGATCGCCACACGCTGCTGCTGACCGCCGGAGAGCTGGCAGGGATAGTTGCCGGTCTTTTCCGAGAGACCTACCCGCGCAAGCAGCTCATTGGCGCGTTCCTCGATCTCCTCCACTATCCGCTTTCTGTTTTCCTTGTAATCGGGACGTTCCTTTGCGTGGAGACGGCTTGCCAGAGTGACGTTATCCAGCACCGTATACTGCGGGAACAGATTGAACTGCTGGAATACCATTCCGAACTGCAGCTGATTTATGCGCTGTTCTTCCTTGGTGAGATTCAGACCGCGCATGGGGTCGAATACTGTTTTTCCTTCCACTTCTATGATGCCGCTGTCCGCGCGTTCAAGCTGCGTCAGACATCTCAGCAGCGTCGTTTTGCCGGAGCCGGAGGAACCGATGACAGAAAGCACTTCACCCTCTTCCATGGAAAAGGAGATCCCCTTTAAGACCTCGACCTTTCCGAAGGTCTTACGAATATCTTTAACTTCCAGAATTGCCATATAAGCCTCCCCTTATGCCTTGAAATAATCGAGACGCTTTTCGAGCTTCGAGAAAAGCACGGTGAGAAGTCCGGAAAATACCAGATAGAACACGCCGGAATAGAAAAGCGGCCAGATGATGCCCGACATCTTGATATATGCCTGAGCTTCAAAAATTATCTCGTATACCGCGATGGTGCGGGCAAGAGAGGTATCCTTGACAAGTGTGATGATCTCGTTTCCCATCGGGGGGACGATGCGCTTTACGACCTGCAGAAGCACGACGTGGAAGAAGGTCTGCTTTTTGGTCATGCCCAGCACCTGTCCCGCTTCATACTGCCCTTTGGGTATCGACTCGATGCCTCCGCGGAAGATTTCCGAAAAATAGCAGGAATAATTGATGATAAAGGCAATGATAACGGCGGTAAAACGCGGCAGCAGTCCCCAGTTGAAAATGAGACCGGGACCGTAATATATGACGATGAACTGGAGCATCAGCGGCGTTCCGCGGATGACCCATACGAAAAAGCGGACAACGGCGGAAATGGGACGGATGATTACGCCCCTGATACGGAAGCCGAGCTTGCTCATCGAACCGAAGCATATTATCAGTCCGAGAGGTATGGCGCCGAGCAGCGTCAGAAGAAAAATGAGCAGAGTCATTCCGAAGCCGTTGAGCAGGCTTCTTGTAACGGATATGAACATGACCTTGTAACCGTTCCTTTTTGAGGTATGATAAACAGAACAGAGGCGGCAGCCCGTTTTCGGGGACTGCCGCCAGTCTGATTAAATTTCTGACAATCAGCCGATAAGAGTGAGGCAGTACTTGTCTGCGAGAGTCTTGAGCTCACCGCTGTCGGTGATCTTCTTCTTGAACTCGTTGAACTTGGCGCAGAGATCGGAATCCTTGCGGAAAGCAACGCCGTATTCTTCATCGGCAAGAGTAAGAACAACCGTAAGGTCTGCGTAGGAGGTTCCTTCGCCGGTCATAGCCGCAGCCATGGTAGCGTCGATGACACATGCGTCAACAGAACCGGAAGCAACTTCGAGAAGCGCGTCGGACTGTGCGGAAACGGCTGTCAGATTTGCGTTTTCATTGATGTTGTCGATAATGGAGGTCTGACCTGCGGAACCGGACTCAGCCGCGAACTTGAGATCCTTCATGGACTCGGCGTCCGTATAAGCGGCAGCCTTGTCGGCCTTCATTACAACGACCTGCTGATTTCTTACGTAGGGCTCGGAAACAGCGCAGGACTCGGTGATCTCACCGGTGATGGTCATGCCGTTCCATATGCAGTCGATAGCGCCGGATTCAAGCTCGAGAAGCTTGTTGTCCCATTCGATGACCTTGAATTCAACTTCATAGCCGAGTTCCTTTGCGAACATCTCCGCGAACTCTGCGTCGAAGCCGGTCCATTTGCCGTTCTCGTCCTTATAGTCCATGGGCGCATATTCGGTGATACCGACTATGAGCTTGCCCTTGGAAGAAGAGCAGGACGCGCAGCAGCATACGAGCATGATCGCTGCCAGAACGAGAGAAATAATCTTTGTGGTTTTCATTTTGAATTACTCCTTATAAATTATTATGTCGGATTACACTGATGCCATCCGGAAAACCGTGGCTTAATTATACCACCAATATGTGAAAATGTCAACAGTTCGCTTTATTTCTTTATTACGATAAAGCGATAATCATGCGGACAGGGCGGCGTTACCTGTCGTTCCAGATGGGGTTTCCGAGAGCGATGCGGCAGCCTCTGTCAAGGTCCCACAGCTCGGCGCGGTAATATGGTACGTCGGCTTCGGTATCGAGAGAAAAATATGTGTCCGTGTCACAGGACACCTCGTCTGAGGCGATCATATCCTCGCCGGCGAAAATATCGAAGCGGAATTTATGCGATGCGTCCTTAACGCCTGAATGGAAATCTCCCACAGCTGCAATAAGACGCTGACCATCAAAGACACAGTGACCTCCGCAGAGTGCGTCTCCCGCTGTCATGCGTATCGAAGCGCTTCCGCAGGTGAAATCCCCCGTGCGCAGAACCGGCACAAGAGCCTTGCTTACCGTTTCGGCGGGCGCGGCGTACAGAGTAGTGAGCGCCTTGTCTGAGGCTCTGCTGTGTCTGTCGCAGCCCGCGCAGACGAATACCCGCTTTCCGTCACGGAGCAGGCGTATCCAGAGCGGATAGTTGTCGGCAGTATGTTTGCTTTCCATATCCACATAGAACACTTCCATGCCGATATAGTCGCGGTAATAGTAATCCTCGTCGTATTCGGAGATCGTTATCTGCTTGGGGTGAGGTATGACGAAAAATCCGCCGTGCTTTTTTACCGTGTCGATTATCTCGCAGAAGCGTTCCTTTGTATAGTACGGATAGGAAAAATGTCCCTCGATTCCGCCCTCGTATTTACATTCCGGTATTTCGTTCAGTATTTCCATCAGCGTTTCGGGAGTTTCCACAAGCATGTTGTAGTGAACTTCCTTGCCGGTGGCGCGGCTGTCGGTTATTACCGTGCCCGGTTCGGTACCGCAGACGAAAAGGTTTCTGTCAAAATCGGGCAGGTACATATGCCGCACCTGTCTGTGGTCGAGAATGGCGGCAAAGTCCATATTCAGATCATGAAGCATCTGCTTCCATTCAGAGAGCGGACAGGCTCCGTCGCTTGTTCCGCCTGAGGCTGAATGGTCGTGAAGCTCGCCGTGATATACCTTTTTCCCGACGTACTTTTCTTCGAGCGCCTTTATCTCCTCATCCGAGGCAAAGGATACGTATTTTCCGTTCATGATTATTTCTCCCTTAAAGTTATGTCGGTATAATTATACTACCTCTCTGCCCGAAAAACAAGAACTTCCGCGAAAATAAAATACCGCGGAAAACACATTCCGCGGTATCGCAAAAAATTACTTTTCGGGGTCTAAAAGAGGCATGTACACCTTGAAATAATTCGCGCCCGACCATACGGTCATGACGACCATTATCGCCGTTGTCGCGTAGCTTAAAATCATGTGGGTGTCGAAGGGGATGAGACCTTCGAGGATGATAGTAAGCATACATATCATCTGTGTGGTGGTCTTGACCTTGCCGAGCCACGCGGCGGCAATTACGGTGCCCTGCTTCTGGGACGCTATCATGCGCAGAGAGGTGACGGCGATCTCGCGCAGTATCACGATCAGCAACGCCCATACGAAAATGCGGCAGAAGATGACATTATCCGAAAAGCGCACGAGTATGGCAAGCATGGTGCCGAATATCAGAAGCTTGTCGGCAAGGGGATCGAGAAATTTTCCGAAATCGGTGATCATGTTGTACTTTCGGGCGATCTTGCCGTCGAGCATATCGGTAAGAGCGGTAAGACCGAATATGGCCGCCGCGACTATTCTCCAGATCACGTCGCCCTCGAACAGGGGATATATTATCGACGCCATGCAGAGGGGTATCATGAACATTCTCGATACGGTGAGTTTGTTGGGAAGATTGAGTTTCATTATCTGGCTTCTCCTACGAGGTCATAGTCGAGGACTTCTTTTATCTTTACACGGACGAAGGAGCCTTCGGCAATGCGTGCCGGAGCTGTGAAATAGACCTTGCCGTCGATTTCGGGAGCGTCTGCGGCGCTGCGTCCGAAGTGAGTTTCGGATACGGGGTCGAAGCCCTCGCAGAGCACTGTAATCGTGCGTCCTATCTGATTCTGATTGTATTCGTCGTTTACGCGGAGCTGGATATCCATCAGCCTGTCATAGCGGTCCTGCTTGGTCTGTTCGTCTATCTGATCGGGAAGCTCGGCGGCGGCGGTGTCCTCCTCCTGCGAATAGGTGAAGGCGCCTAAGCGGGTGAACCTTATGTCGCTGATAAACTGACAGAGCTCGTCGAACTGCTCCTCGGTCTCGCCCGGGAAGCCCACAATGGCAGTGGAGCGTATGACTATGGAGGGGACAGCGGCGCGCAGGCGGGCTATCGCGTCCTTTATCATTGCGCTGTCGCCGTGACGGTTCATTGCCCTGAGTATGGGATCGGAAATATGCTGGATAGGAAGGTCAATATAGGGCAGAATACGCGGGTTGTTCTTTATCACCGAAACAAGCTCGTCGGTTATCTTGTCGGGATAGCAGTAGAGCAGACGTATCCAGGGTATCTTTGTCGCGTCGGTAATGGCGGTGAGCAGCTTCGCAAGGCTGTATTCGCCGTAAATGTCGATACCGTAGCGGGAGGTGTCCTGTGCGACCACCACGAGCTCCTTCACGCCCAGCTCCTCAAGGTTCTTCGCTTCCGCCACTATATCCTCTATGGGACGGGAACGGAAGGGACCGCGGATGGAGGGTATGGCGCAGTAGGAGCATCTGTTGTCGCAGCCCTCCGCTATCTTTATGTACGCCATATATTCGGGAGTGGTGACGACGCGCTCGCCGCCCAGAGGCATTTCGGAAATATCGGGTACGGAGCAGTACTTTTCCTTCGCTTCCACTGCCTTTACCGCGTCAACGATATTGTGCAGACCGGCGCAGCCGAGTACGGCGTCCACCTCCGGCATCTGTTCCATGATCTGATCGCGGTATCTCTGCGCCATGCAGCCGGTAACGATGATACCCTTGAGCTTTTTCTGCTTCAGCCATGCCACGTCGAGGATATTGTCGATAGCCTCCTGCTTTGCGCTTTCAATAAAGGCGCAGGTGTTGATTATGATAATGTCTGCGTCGATATCTTCGGGGGTGATCTCATAGCCTGCCGCAAGCACGTCGTGCAGCATGATCTCGGTGTCTATCTGATTTTTGGGACATCCGAGGGAAATAAATCCGATTTTTAACTTCGACATTGTAACTCCGTTAATCTGTAAAGTGTTGATATTTGAAAATGACGGCAATCTGTTTCCGGATAAAGCGTCAGTCCTCATCTCCGGAGTTTTCGCCGGCTTCGGAAAAGACCGTCCTTATATCCGACGCTCTGTGTCCGTGACGAAGCAGAAAGGCGCGTGTTTTATCGTCGGGTATGCCCCCGTGCTTATAAAACAGCTCGCGGCAGACCGTGAGAAAATCTATTTGTGAGAAATCAAATTCATCCGCAATGTCCCGGTCAAAGCCCCTGACTGCAAGCTCTCTGAGTATGCGGCTCAGACCGTAATGCCGGTATCTGACAAGACTGTGTACCGTGCTTTCGAGCATCCGGCTCTCGTCGAGAAAGCCCTTTTCGGTCACATAATCGACAGCCGCGTCTATCGCTTCGGGGGAATAGCCCCTGTCGCGGAGCTTGCGGCGGAGCCTGCGTTCGGTGTTGTCGGCGTATGCCAGAATATTGCAGGCGGCTGTAATCGCGCGGTCGGCTTCACTTCTGAGATTTGATTCCGACCTGAAACCGTCGGGCGGGGTTTTATTCATCGCTTCCGTCCGGTACGGAAAGCTCGCCGCCATCTTCATCCTCGTCGTCATCGTCGGCGTCCTCGTCGGGATTTCCGGCAAGAAGCTCGTTGAGACGTTCACGGTCGGAGGTTATCTTGTTTTCAATCTCTGCGGCGAGAGCGGCGTCTTCTTCTATGAGCTTTCGTGTATTATCCTTGCCCTGCGCGAGACGCGCTCCGTTGTATGAGAACCACGAGCCGCTCTTTTCGATAACGCCGAGCTCTATGGCGATATCCACAAGCTCGCTCATGCGTGAGATTCCCTTACCGTAGATTATGTCGAACTCAGCCACCTTGAAGGGAGGCGCGACCTTGTTCTTTACGACCTTCGCCTTGACGTGAGAGCCGTAAACGTCGTTGCCGTTCTTGAGCTGTTCGGTGCGGCGCACCTCGATACGGACGGAGGCGTAGAATTTGAGGGCGCGTCCGCCTGTCGTGGTTTCGGGATTTCCGTACATAACGCCGACCTTCTCACGGATCTGGTTGATGAAGATAACGACGCAGTTTGACTTTGAAATGGCTCCCGAGAGCTTGCGCAGAGCCTGAGACATGAGTCTCGCGTGCAGACCGACGTGAGAGGAGCCCATATCGCCATCGATCTCCTGCTGGGGAACGAGAGCGGCGACCGAGTCCACCACGATCACGTCAACCGCGCCTGAGCGGAGAAGCGATTCGGTTATTTCAAGAGCCTGTTCGCCGCTGTCGGGCTGTGAGACGAGAAGCTCGTTTATATCCACTCCGAGATTCTTGGCGTAGAGAGGGTCGAGAGCGTGTTCCGCGTCTATGAAAGCGGCGATACCGCCCTGCTTCTGAACCTCCGCGGCAACGTGAAGCGCGACTGTGGTCTTACCCGAGGATTCGGGACCGTATATTTCGATGATTCTTCCTCTCGGCACTCCGCCGATTCCGAGAGCTATGTCGAGGGAGAGCGAGCCTGTGGGGATCGCGGTCACGTTCATGCTGGCGTTATCGCCCAGACGCATGACCGAACCCTGACCGTACTGCTTCGTTATCTGAGAAATGGCGGTATCGAGAGCTTTTTTTCTCGCGTCGAGATCGTCCTGGGGAATGGCTTCGATGGAGCCTTTCGTAGCTTTTGCTTTCATTGAGTTTTTCTCCTTGGAGTGATTATCGGGGAAACGCTTTTACGGCATTTTCCGCACAGTGTTCGGAAGGGTCTGACCTGTCCGGCCTTTTGTATATGCGGCCGAACCGAGTTCATTTATCCTGCTGACATTATACTCCCATTAAGAAGGAATGTCAATATAAAGTACCAAAATAATATGTAATATGTCCGTTTATACCAGCTTTACCGGATGAAAGGGCGACGCTACTGCAAATTTCAGCGAGGTTATGCCCTCTTCGGCAAGACGCGCCTCGGTGGTGCGGTAAGCGCATTCGGGGGTGTTGTTTTCCTGACTGAGATGTCCGAGAAGCACGCGGCATACTCCGTTTTTCGCCAGCTCGCAGACCGTATCGGCGCAGTCGTCGTTTGACAGATGTCCGCGCCTTGACAGAATACGCTTTTTCAGCTCCGGAGGATAGGGACCGTTTTTGAGCATGTTCACGTCATGATTGGATTCAAGCAGGACGTAATCGCACTCGCAGAGATTTTCCATAACCGTGTCGGTAACGCAGCCTATATCGGTGGCATAGCCGAAGCTTCCCATATCTGTGCGCACCACATATCCCAGACTTCCGCAGCTGTCGTGGGGCGTAACGAAGGAAGAGATCTCCATATCGCCCACACAAACCGTATATCGCGGAGGATGAATGTGAAACCTTTCGGCGGCGCATTTTATCATGGGTGCGCTGGCCTCGCCGCAGTGGACCTCAAGCCCATCGCGGCGCGAAAGCACGTCTATTCCCTTTATATGGTCGGTATGTTCATGTGTGACGAAGATCCCGCCGATCTCGCTCATTTTCCCGCCTATTGCCTCCACCGCCAGACGGATATTCTTGGCGCAGATGCCCGCGTCTATCAGTACCGCGTGACTTCCGCAGCGGACGAACACCGAATTTCCCGTGGAACCGGAGGCAATGGCATATACGGACAAACCGTTATTGATTTCCATGTATCGTTTACGCAAAAAATCCCATATATACTATATCTATTCCGAAGATAAAGAGCAGCGGTATCACAAGGTAGAGAAGATATCTCGCGGTTTTTTTGCGCTTTCTGTCGGCTTCGATATATTCGCACTTCTGCACCGCGCTCCAGCTGTCGGGAAGCATATCGGGCGTGGGAGGCTGACGGTCAAATCCTCTGTTGATGATGACAAACGCCGCCGATGAGACGAAAAGCAGACCGTAGTATATGTATACTATCGCTTTTATCTCATGACTTATCCCCACCATGTATATCGCCATAAGCAGCACGAAGATCGCCGCGAGTCTCAGCAGGCGAAGCCACTTGTTTTCGGCTTTCGGTTTGGCGGGGTTGTTGTCGTTTATCTTGCGGTAGCGCATCTCAGAGGACCTTTATCGCGCCTTCCGGACGGACAGCGAGGGGTGTGCAGGCATTCTCGCCGAATACCGCGTCGAGAGCCTTTTTGTATGTATCGGTGAATTCGGCGGGTACAAATGCCTGAATAGTGCCGGCAAAGCCGCCGCCGTG
>JAZQNC010000302.1:0-2360 GCA_045627165.1 Eubacteriales bacterium | reverse complement strand
CTTCTCTCGCTTTACGGTAAAGGAAGTTAAAGCCATGATAATAGACGCGCACAACCATGCCGACTGGCACGGTCACGATTTCGACAGATTCATAGCGAATATGGATATGTACCATATCGACAAATGCTGGCTGCTGAGCTGGGAAGCTCCAAAGGACGATTTCGACCCCGAAACCATGTGGGCGTTCCCGCTTCCCCGCGCGGGCTGGTTCGACAGCGGCTACGCAAACAACGGTCCCGTTCCCTTCGAGCTGGGCATACAGTACAAGCAGAAGGCTCCCGACCGCTTCATTCTCGGATATGCTCCCGATCCCCGCCGTCCCGACGCGCTCATGAGGCTGCGTCAGGCTGTCGCCGTATACGGCGTTCAGGTATGCGGAGAGCTGAAGCTGCGCATGATGTACGACAACCCCGACGCCATAAGGATGTATCGCTGGTGCGGAGAAAATCATCTCCCCGTCACGATGCATTTCGACTACGACGGAGCGACTCTCACGGGACGCAGTTTCCCCCGCGCAAGCTGGTGGTACGGCGGCGGGATAGATACTCTTGAACGGGTGCTGAAGCTCTGCCCCGAAACGAACTTCCTCGGTCACGCTCCCGGCTTCTGGTGCCATATCTCAAAGGACGATCTGGGCTATACCACGGCGTATCCCAGAGGTCCCGTCGTTCCCGGCGGCGAGATAGAGCGTATGCTGGACACATATCCCAATCTTTTCTGCGATATGTCGGCAGGCTCCTGCCACAACGCCCTCTCCCGCGATCTCGAATATACGAAGAAGCTCATTCTTGCCCACCCCGACCGCTTCCTCTATGCCCGCGACTATTTCGACAATATCCATCAGGAGCTGATAGACCGCCTCGGTCTTCCCGATGAGGTCAGAGAGCTCATCTATCACGGCAACGCCGAAAGGCTCATGAGACAGTGACCTTTCCGCGTAATTTGTAAACTATTTCTCAAATGACCGTACCGTCTTGAAATACCCGGCTGTTGTATGGTATAATATTGACCGTGGATAAACTGATTCTGAGAGGAGAAGCTGCGGATGTTTGAGGGAATACACTTTCTTTCATACGGCGAAGGAACCGTAAAAAGCGGAGAACCTTATCCGCTTCGCCGCGGCGGTCACTGCGAGATCCTGTGGCTGAAATCGGGGTGCCTGTTCATCTGCGAGGGCTACCGCGAATACCGTATGAAATCGGGAGACGTTATCCTCTTCGACGGCAGCGCGGGTCATTACGGCTTCCGCGAAAGCGGAGTTGACTCGGAATTCATACGCATCGTCTTCAAGGGCGATATCGCCCAGCCTCAGAGCCAGATACTTTCCGCCTCGCTGCAGTTCAGACAGTTCGTACCCGCGCATCCCGAGCGTCTTGCCGATATAGTTGAGATGATAAAGCTCTATCACGGGCTTCCCGAATATCCCTCCGAATCGGTGGACAATATGCTGCGCCTCGCGCTGACCGAGCTTTTCGTTGACGGAATCCCGTCGAAGGACATAAGTCCCGACCGTCTTGAGCTATGCGGAAGGATATGCGACTACATCCTCGAGCGCAACGGAGTGGTGAAGTCAAGCGACATCGCCTCGAAATTCGGCTATACGCAGAAATATCTCTCAAAGCTGTTCTGCGCCCGCTACGCCCACGGACTGAAATCCTATATAGACGCGGTGCGGCTCGCCCATCTCAAAAGCTCCCTCGCGTCGGATATGAGTATGCTCGAAGCGGCAAGGGCGGCAGGCTTTGACGAGCTGAAACCCATGCAGGACTTTTTCCGCTACAACACCGGCATGACCGTAAGCGAATGGCTCAACGATAACTGATATATGACATCGGTCATAACGGAAAATACGGCAGTGCATTGATATCATCCCCACAGAGCAGACACCCGGAACAACAAAAGCATTTCGGGACTGCGCTGCGGGGATCGTTTTATTTGTAAACATTTTATGAGCTTTTCGGAATCGGTTGACAAACGAGGTTTATTGTGATAAACTACAGTCATGAGTTTACTGCAATAAACCGTGTGGAAAGGAAAACGCATATCATGTATGATTTTGAACTCGGCGCTGTACAGGAAAGATTTGCCGATATAGTCTGGGCGAATGAGCCGATCGGTTCAGGAGAGCTTGTGAAGATCTGCGAAAGAGAGCTTAACTGGAAAAAGCCCACAACATACACCGTTTTGCGCAAGCTCTGCGAAAAGGGTCTGCTGAAAAACGAAAACGGTACCGTTTCTTCCGTTGTGTCACGCGAAGATTTCTACTCCGCCAAAAGCGAGCAGATAATCGAGGAGTCCTTCGAGGGCTCGCTTCCCTCCTTTGTAGCCGCATTTATCTCCCGCAAGGATCTGACCGCAAA
>JAZQNC010000301.1:0-4578 GCA_045627165.1 Eubacteriales bacterium | reverse complement strand
CATGGCTACGATCCGACTTCGATTTTCTGGGGGAGTCGCATTTTATGGGCAACCTCACGATATACAGCGAGTACTTCGCCATTGCGTGGAACGACGAAAGCACCAACACCCCCGCCGACAGGATAGCCGCCGCGAAGGCGGCGGACAGACTGCTCTCCATCGAGAGGGTCCAGGCGTCCTTCGCGCTCTGCCGCATCGGAAACGATGTGGTCATCTCTGCGAGGTCGCTGGGCAATCTCAACGTCCAGCTGATAATGGAAAAGCTGGGCGGCGGCGGCCATTACGACGCCGCGGCAACTCAGCTGTCCGGTACCTCGATGGAAAACGCGGTCGATGAGCTGAAAGAGGCCATAGATACGTATATGGAGGAGCTTGACCGCGATATGTGATCATGCGATATCTACAAACACAAAAAGAAGGTGACAGGAATGATTAAACTCGGATGCTGTCTCCCCGGCGGGTCTTTTATGCCGCAGGGCGTGGCGGAGATCGACAAGAGTACCTACGGCGTACTGAAAAACGGCTGCAATGCCGTGAAAAGCATCGGCTATGACTACTGCGAGGCCGCCGTCGGTATGATCATGAATCTGACCGACGAGGAATTTCACCGTGCGGTCGAAAGCGGAGAGATAAGGATATACGCCGCCAACAGCCTTATTCCCGGAAAATTCCACATAGCAAGGCCTGAGGAGGGACTTTCCGAATTCGTCGAAAAGAGCGCGTACCGCCTGTCCGCTCTCGGCGCGAAGATAGTGGTGATGGGAAGCGGAGCCGCAAGACGATATTCCGACGATACCGGTTATGAAAAGGGCAGAGAGTACCTTGTGAATTTTCTGCGTATGTGCGACGGTTGTATGAAGAAATACGGTCTTGTCATGGCTCTCGAACCGCTGAACTCCAAAGAGACCAACATGATGGTCACGGTTGACGAGGGCGCGGATATCGCCCGCGGACTTATCGCGGAGGGCTGCGGAAACATAAAGCTTCTCGGAGATACCTATCACATGAGCCATGAGCCGGTATGCGGCGGCTGCACCGTGCTGCCCGAAGACGGCTTCACCCGCAGAGCCATAAAGAGCTGTACCGATAACATCGACATTCTCGTGCATACCCACGCGGCTGAGCCCTTTGACCGCAGATATCCCGGTTCCCATGACGGCAGTTATGTGGGAGAATTCATTTCCGCGCTCAGAGAAGCGGGATATGAGGGCGGTATGACGGTGGAATGCGGCTTCGGGGATTTCGCGGCCGATGCCCGCGCCGCTTTCGAATTCCTCGACCGCGAAAGAAACAGAGCATGAGGGCGGCAGCTCCGCTCAGAGTAAAACACAATCAAAAAAAGGAGACAATAAAATGAAGGTAATACTTTTACAGGACGTACGCGCCCAGGGCAAGAAGGGCGATTTGATCACGGTATCCGACGGATACGCGCGCAATTTCCTGCTTCCCCGCAAGCTGGCAATGGAAGCGGACGCGCAGAAGATAGCCGAGCTCAAGGCTCAGGAAGACGCAAAGCTCCGCCGCATGGCAGAGGAAAAGAAGGCGGCCGAAGCGCTTGCCGAAAAGCTCACCTCGCTTCTGACTAAGGTCACGATCTCCAGCGGAGCCGACGGCCGCCTCTACGGTTCGGACACCGCAAAGGATGTAGCCGAAGCGGTTCAGGCTCAGCACGGCATCGAGATAGACCGCCGCAAGCTGGATATACCTGATCCCATCAAGGCATACGGAACCTACGAAATAGAAGTAAAGCTCTACGCGGGAGTAACAGGCAAGATAAATCTTCTCGTTGCGGACAAGTAAGAGCCGATGGTACGCGCCGTCGGTAAGGTTTATATTCGGTAATAAGCAATGCCTGATATACTGGACAGAAAAATGCCGTTTTCTCTCGAAGCGGAGATGTCGGTGCTGGGCTCGATTCTCATAGACCCCCAGTGCTTCGCTGAAATAGCCTCGCTTATAAAGGCCGAGGATTTCTATACCTCCGACCACAGAGAAATATACGGCTCCATGCAGGACCTTTTCCTGCGCAACAAGACCATAGACCTTGTGACTCTGCTTGATACCCTCGTCAAACGCGGGGTATATGAAACCAACGATCAGGGCAGGGAATATATCAAGCTCATAGCCGAGACGGTTCCGAGCGCCGCCAACGTAAAGGACTATGCCCGTATCGTTCACGACAAGGCGCTTCTGCGCACCCTCATCGAGACCTGCGCCGAGATAACCGAAAACGCCTATTCGGAGCAGGACGAGGTGACCAACGTCCTCGGAGCCGCCGAGCAGATGATATTCAACATCGTCACCGGCAACGAGACGAAGGGCTTCCGTCACGTCAAGGACATCATCATCACCGTATACGAACAGCTCAAGCTGCTTCACGACGACCCGGAATCCCAGAAGGGCGTACCGTCGGGCTTTTCCGACCTTGACCGGGTGCTGGTTGGCTTCAATTCGGGAGACCTCGTGCTTATCGGCGCGCGCCCCGGTATGGGAAAGACCTCCTTTGCCATGAACATAGCCATGGCAGCCGCGAAAAAGACGAAGAAAAAGGTGGCGGTATTCTCTCTTGAAATGTCCTGCGAGCAGATAGTGACCCGTATGCTTTCAAGCGAGGCGATGGTGGACAGCTTCGCCCTCCGTTCCGGCGCGATAACCGACGAGGACTGGAGCAAGCTTGCCGAGGCAGCGGGAAATATAGCGGAATGTGACATTCTGGTGGACGACAGCACCGGCATCACAGTGACCGGAATGAAAGCCAAGCTGCGCAGAGAAAAAAATCTCGGCATGGTGGTTATCGACTATCTGCAGCTCATGCAGTCCGACCGTCACATAGACAACCGTGTGCAGGAGGTATCGGACATCTCACGAAATCTCAAGCTTATGGCAAAGGAGCTGGGAGTTCCGGTAATATGCTGCGCACAGCTCAACCGTGCCGCCGAGACCAGAACGGGAAACATCCCCCAGCTTTCCGACCTGCGCGATTCCGGTTCGATAGAGCAGGACGCGGACATAGTAATGTTCCTCTACCGTCCCGAATACTATACCTCCACTCAGACGGAGGTGAAAAAAGAAGGCGTGAGCACCGCCGACACACTTCCCTCATCCCCCGAACAGAACATCGCCAAGGTCATTATCGCCAAAAACCGTCACGGAGCCACGGGAAACGTGGAGCTCTGCTGGAACGGAAAATACACGCGCTTCACCGGCAAATCCGACATCGAAGCCCCCGCGCAGTAATACCCGCACAAATGTTTTTATTTTTTGTAAAGTTAATCAAATACTGTTGATTTAAGGCGGATATTGCTGTATAATAACCGCAAATTCAAAAGATAGGAGAAATATAATGGCAAACACAGAATGCCCGTACAACATGACCAAAGAAGTCGAAGAAATGTGTACGGTCGCTAAGGGCCCCAAGCACGGTCCCGCTCCCATTCCCGAAGAGGGACAGTGGGTCAAGGCCTATGAAATCAAGGACATTTCCGCTTATACTCACGGTATAGGCTGGTGCGCACCTCAGCAGGGCGCATGCAAGCTCTCTCTTAACGTAAAGAACGGCATCATCGAAGAAGCTCTCGTCGAGACTATCGGATGCTCCGGCATGACACACTCCGCGGCTATGGCGGCTGAGATCCTTCCCGGCAAGACTCTGCTCGAAGCTCTCAACACAGACCTCGTATGCGACGCCATCAACACCGCAATGCGCGAGCTTTTCCTCCAGATCGTTTACGGACGCAGCCAGTCCGCTTTCTCCGAGGACGGTCTCAGCATCGGCGCGGGCATGGAAGACCTGGGCAAGGGCGCCCGCTCCATGGTCGGCACAATGTACGGCACAAAGGCAAGGGGCGGGCGTGATGTCGAGATGACAGGGGGCTACTGCACCAGAATGGCTCTCGACGCTGACGATCAGGTTATCGGCTACGAGTTCGTAAACCTCGGCAAGATGACCGATTTCATAAAGAAGGGCGACGATCCTTCTACGGCTTACAACAAGGCTATGGGTCACTACGGCAGATTCTCCGAAGAGGACGGCGCCGTCAAGTATATCGACCCCCGCAAGCAGTGAGATAGGAGGACAGTAACCATGGCATTATTTGAAAGCTATGAGAGACGCGAAGCCAAGATCCTCGCTTGTCTCAAGGAATACGGTATCGGCTCCATCGAGGAGTGCAGGGATATATGCGCCGCAAAGGGCATAGACCCCTATACCATCGTCCAGGAAACACAGCCTATCTGCTTTGAGAACGCAAAGTGGGCATACACGGTAGGCTGCGCGATCGCAATCAAGATGGGCTGCAAAAAGGCGGCTGACGCCGCTGCCGCTATCGGTATCGGTCTGCAGTCCTTCTGTATCCCCGGCTCCGTTGCCGAAAACCGCAAGGTCGGTCTCGGCCACGGCAACCTCGGCAAGATGCTTCTTTCCGAAGAGACCGAGTGCTTCTGCTTCCTGGCAGGTCACGAGTCCTTCGCAGCAGCAGAAGGCGCTATCAAGATCGCTCTGAATGCAAACAAGGTTCGTAAGAATCCTCTGCGCGTTATCCTGAACGGTCTGGGTAAGGATGCTGCTTACATCATCTC
>JAZQNC010000300.1:0-3688 GCA_045627165.1 Eubacteriales bacterium | reverse complement strand
TTCTCAGCGGAGCTTATGGACAAGACCGACGCATGGACCACTCCGCTTTTCATACTGTTCTTTGTGCTCAGCGGCGCGGAGCTGGACCTTTCGGTGTTTTCCGATATTGCGATCGTGCTGATCGGTATCGCGTATATTCTCTCGCGTTCCGCGGGAAAATATCTCGGCGCTCTCGGCTCGGCGCGTCTGATGAAGTGTTCGGAAACCATTCAGAAATATCTCGGAATAACCCTTCTGCCTCAGGCGGGAGTTGCGCTGGGAATGTCTGTAACCGTTCAGCAGCTCGGAAGCGAGGGAATGCTCGTGCGTAATATCGTTCTGTTCTCGGTGCTCATTTACGAGCTTGTCGGACCTATGCTCACCAAGCTCGCACTGCTTGCCGCCGGCGAAATAAAACCCGAGGGCAGAGTCAGCGCGCGAGACAAAAAGCCTCCCGAAAAGATATGATACGGAATTATTACTTTTGAAAACACGGATATCGAAAGCGAGACTGACATGATATATAACTCGATAGAAGAGCTTGTCGGCTCCACTCCTCTTGTGGAGTTGCACAATATTGAAAAGAATCACGGACTGAATGCTCTGCTCCTTGCAAAGCTTGAATACTTCAATCCTGCCGGAAGCAGTAAGGACAGGGTAGCGGTCAATATGATCGCCGATATGGAAAAAAGCGGCAGAATAAGGCCCGGAGCCGTAATAATAGAGCCTACCAGCGGAAACACCGGGATCGGTCTCGCGGCGATAGCGGCCGCGAAGGGCTACAGAGTTATACTCACCATGCCCGACACAATGAGCGTTGAGCGCATAAAGCTTATCAGAGCCTACGGCGCGGAGGTCGTGCTTACTGACGGAGCTCTCGGCATGAGCGGCGCAATAGCAAGAGCGAATGAACTTGCGTCGGAGATCGAAGGTTCGGTGATAGCGGGACAGTTTGACAATCCCGCAAATCCCGAGGCGCATTACAAAACCACCGGTCCAGAAATCTGGAAGGATACCGACGGAAAGGCTGACTATTTTGTCGCCGGAGTAGGAACGGGCGGTACGATAAGCGGTACCGGAAAATATCTCAAAGAACAGAATCCGTCCGTGACGATCGTCGGTGTTGAGCCTGATACCTCCGCCGTGCTTTCAGGAGGAAAGGCGGGAGCGCACAAGCTGCAGGGAATAGGAGCGGGCTTTGTACCGGAAAATTACGACGCTTCCGTTACCGATATGATAATGACCTGTACCGCCGATGACGCGTACAGCGCGGTGAGAGAGATAGCGGCAAGCGAAGGCATTCTTGTCGGAGTGTCCTCCGGCGCGGCGCTCAGCGCGGCGATAGAGCTTGCGTCAAGGCCCGAAAACAGCGGAAAGGTCATTGTTGCGCTTCTTCCGGATACAGGTATGCGTTACCTTTCCACGGAAGGACTTTTCTGAAATCATATATCCCGATAATGAATGCGGAGCCTGAAAACGGTTCCGCATTTGCAGTATATACGTTTTTTTCGATTTTCTTCATAACCGTGCAACCGTTTGCCTTTCTGAATCGTCTTATATATGAAAATATACGGGAAAGGAGAATTGTCCGTGATCGACTACACAAATACGGTGGAAAAATTCGCCGATACGATAACAAGGATATGCTTTCTGAATACACGCTCTGCGGCGGACGCGGAGGACTGCTGGCAGGAAACCTTTATCAAGCTCTATACCAGACCGCCTGAAACTGAAGACGAAACGGCATTGAAAGCGTGGCTGATAAGAGTGGCGGTAAACGAATGCCGGGATTTTGCCCGCAGAAGACGGAGACGCGACACAGTGAATCTTGACGAGATAGCCGAGCTTGCCGATGACGGTATTGCCGAACATGACCTTGACGTTATCGAGGCAATAGCACATCTACCGGAAGCACAGAGAATCTGCATTCAGCTGGTGTATTACGAGGGGTATAAAACTTCCGAGTGTGCGAAAATCATAGGCTGTCCCGAAAATACGGTTAAGAGCCGTCTTAAAAGAGCACGCGAAAAACTTAAACAGCTTTTGACAGAAACAACGGAAACGGAGGGAAAATCAGAATGAAGAATAAAAAAACGTCCGAAATCAATGAAACCGAGATAAAAAATTCTCTCGGCCACATAAAAACTCCGGAAAGCTGGAAGGAAACGGCGATAAACCATACTCAGAGCGAATATGAGCCTGTTCCATATGTCAGAAACAGCTTCCGCCGTACTGCGGCGGCAGTATGCTCCGTTATTATCGTTCTCGGAGTGATTGTTTCCGGTTATACGATAATAAGCCGCAGTATGCTAAAAAACAGCCCGGCGGGCGAAGATATTTTTGCGGAACCTGCAGAAAAAGAAAGCGATCCGTCCGAAATGGAAAATATTCCGTCTGTTACGGAATATGAAGATACTGCTCAGCAGTCAGAGGAAATCCCCGAAACCGAAGAACCCGGCGCGGATACCGTTGGAGATCGTTATGAGGAATATGTCTGGGAAAACATTTTATTCGGCAGTAATCTGTATTTTGTAACACCCGAAAGGACGATCTGCCGCAGACCGGGACATAATGACGAATACTATCCCGCGGACAGGAGATATGTGACCGAATTATATCTGCCGGATCCTGACGAATGGAGCGTATATTATGATCATGACGGGGCAGAGTTCGGAATGAGGGGTCATGTGTTCAGCGACAACAGCGGTCACCGCTTTATTGTCAGCGACCTGATATACTATCCTGACAGAGTGGATTTCGACGAAGTATTCGCTGAAAATGTCCTGATACGTTTAGCCGCATCTCCTGTTGACAACGGAACGGTAATTATTGCAGCGGAGCTAAATGCCGATGCGGATCAGAGAACCGAAATCGAAAAAATACTCGGAGAATGTACTCCTTTCACTATTAACAGTTCATACTACTCCGATTTTGATCATGTAAAAAACAGCAGCAGGTATGCCGCGGCGTACCTGTACGCTAAATATCTCGAAGCACAGGAAGCCTTCTATTCCTTCTATGTACATGCAGGCAGCATGTACGGCTTTGATGCCTCGTCGGACATTAAGTCGGAACCGGAAATAGTCCATGATCCTAAAGTTGATGAATGGAACTTACCGGCAGAAATGATCGTACCTGAAATCTTACCGGAAAGTGAATATATCGTCAGCGGAGATGATGCACCCCATGATTTAAGCTATTCTGTCACTTTGAAGAACGGTGCGATATCATCATACACCGAATTGGAAGCATATCTTGAAACTCTGTTTACACGCACAACGGTGGATATGCTTCTCGGAGAGGGTATCTATTCGGGCGATGACAGCAATCTTTTTGCAAAAATGGGGGACAGAGGCACTGATATCAGCTATGGAAATGTTACCGGATACAAGGCTGTCATGACAGACGAGGATACTGTCGTATTCTCGATTTGTGTAGAGCACGGTGATCTGTGGGAAGAAAATCCCGTCATCGAATATGAATGCTTCGATTATACATATTCCAGAACCCCATACGGCTGGCGCTGGAGCGATTTTTACATTTACAATTGACAAAACGATGCTTGTGCTGTATAATCCTGTTCAGATAACAGACAGGAGACGATATGGTAATGGAACACGCACTGTTTTTGGACGCCGGAAGAAAATATTTTCCGGCAGATAAGATAAAAGAGCTTACAGACAAAATGGATATCCTCGGATTCGATACC
>JAZQNC010000299.1:0-2848 GCA_045627165.1 Eubacteriales bacterium | reverse complement strand
ACCGCTTGGCCTCCGACTTCCTGCCGTCGATGAAGATCTGTCCCTGAGTGAAATCGTAGAAATGGGGAATAAGGTGGCAGAGCGTGGTCTTGCCGCCGCCGGAGGGACCGACGAGAGCGAAGGTCTTTCCCTTTTCGATGTTGAGCGAAACGTCGGTAAGCACCTGTATCTTCTCGGCTTCGGGAACGTCCATTTCATTGCCGTCGTCGTCGTAAACGTCGTAGGCGTAGGAAAGGTTCCTTATCTCGATGTGACCCTCAACCGTTCCGATATCGACGGCGTTTTCGCTGTCCTTTTCGGGAACGCTGTCGATGATCTCGATGAAGCGTTCAAAGCCGGACACGCCGTTCTGATACAGCTCCATGAAGTTTATCAGCGTCATGAGAGGAGCGATGAACATATTTACCGAAACGATGAAGGCAGAGTAGTCACCGAAGCCTATCTTTCCCGAATAGAGGAACAGACCTCCCGCGATAAGCACGATGACGTTGAACACGTCGGTGACGAAGGTGTTGCCCGCCATGAACTGACCCATCGCCTTGTAGCCCTTGAGACGGGCGGTGATGAAGGAACGGTTGCCGACCTCGAACTTTTCCTTTTCCTTTTCGGAGTTGGTGAAGGCCTTCGTGACGCGGATGCCCGAAATGCTGGACTCGATCGCGCCGTTGATGTCCGCCATGGACACCCTCATTTCCTTGAATGCGTCGCGCATACGCTTGCGCAGAGACATGGCGATAATGAGCAGGAAGGGAACGGCGGTAAAGATTATGAGAGTAAGGGGAACGCTTATCCTCATCAGGTAGATAAAGGACAGGATAAGCGAGACGGTGGAGACGAGAAGGTTTTCCGGTCCGTGGTGGGCAAGCTCGGAGATATCCCACAGGTCGGTGGTCATGCGGGACATTATCTTGCCGGTCTCGTGGTTATCGTAGTAGGAGAAGGGGAGCTGCTGCAGCCGTGCGAACATATCGCGCCTCATCTGAGCCTGCATATTCACGCCCATGACGTGACCGTAGTACTGGATGAAGTAGTTGAGCAGCATTTTCAGCACATAGAGCAGAAGCAGCGCAGAGCCGTATATCACTATCTCCCGGTACATCCTTTCGGGGATGAGCTGATTGAGCATCTTTCGCGTGACAATGGGATAGACTATTCCGATGAGCGCAACCATAAGAGCGGCAACCATGTCCGCGATGAATATCTTCATGTGGGGCTTGTAGTAAGAGGCGAATCTTTTTATCATTTTCATGGCTTTTCTCCGCGGTCCGCGCCGCAAGGCTGTTCATTAGTTAATCAATAACGTATTTCCGTATATTATACCCTCTTTGAAAGGGATTGTCAAGGCTTAAAGCGCATAATGCCTTTATGCGATTTTGCGAGTTTTTGGGTATCCGGGTTCCTGCCGAAAGTCTTCCGTCACAAGGAGCTTTCCCTAAATCCCCCTATACCCCGACCCTGAAATAAAGTCCCAGGCCTGCTGTTTTCTCCCCTCTTCAAAGTCGTCGGGATAACTCGCGGGGCCTTCTTTCCCCCTGCTCTCTGAGGAGGTCTCCTCATGCGAAGCGGAACGCGCCGCATGGGAAAGATCAGAGAGGTTATTATTATTATATTTATTATAATTATAATTACTATTATTTGCTGTGTCAGACGCGGTACCAACGGTATCGGAGCAGACACACCTGCGGTATCGCGTCTGTGGTACCGTATTGTTTTTATCCTCAGAGGCTGTGGAAAAGTCCTTTTCAACAGAATCCTGTGGATAACTGCTGTTGATATGTGGAGATACGGCGGGGTTATCCACAATGTCAACAGAGTTTTCCACATACGGCGGTACGCAATCAACAGGGTTTTCCACATTTTCAACACACTTTTCCACAGATACGTCGGTCTGCGTGGTGTTGTCGGCGATAATTCCGCCTTCATCGGCGGCGTCTGCCGTTGGTGCTGATTCCACAGGGTTATCCACATTTTCCACACGGTTTTCCACAGGCTTCACAGGCTCGCTCTCCTGTGATCTGCCGGATATTATTTCGTCGGGAGACTCTATCCCCTCGACGGGAAGCTTGACGTAAATGACGGCGGGTCTGTAGGGCTGTTTCTGCACGCTGACGATAAGCCCGCAGCTCTCAAGCTCGTGCATTACGCTCCTTGCCTTTGTCATACCGCAGTTCATGTCCTTCGCAAGCTCGGCCTGGGCGTAGCGGATATAGGCAAAGCCCCTCTCGTCGATCCAGTTGTTGGCGATGGAAAGCCTCGTTCTCGAAAGCATGAGGATATACGCGCACCTCGCCGAATCGGTGATGTCGAGCCTGAACAGGAACTTCGGATAGATATAGAATTCGGGCATTTTCGTTGTCTTTCTTATTGCCTTCGTGCGCACTGAGGCCATGCGTGCGGGGGTATCTTCTTTCTGCCTGACGTTTGTTTTTTCGCTGATATACATTTTCTGTGCTCCTTTGTTTATGTTTTGTTCCGGCAATATCATACCACAGCATGAATACAATTCCATCCCCTTATTCGTACCCGTTTTTCTCCCTTTCCGCGCCGGCCTTTCCGACGCTCCGCGGAAACGGCGATCGCGCGAAAGGAGCGCAAGCGAATACAGAAAAAAAGCGCACCCGAAAACGGGCACGCGGTCAAAAGGCGAATACGGTTATTTTTCGGTTATTTTTCGACAACTACGCCCTTTTTGATGATGATGTTGGCGTAGAGGGCGGTCTCGCCGGTCATGAGCACAGCATAGGACTTTTTCGCTCTCTCGTAAAACTCGAAACGCTCTATCTGTTCGAGAGGCTTATCCGTATAGGGCGCAGCGATCTCGGCGAAGCTGTCCCATATCGGAGTTTCG
>JAZQNC010000298.1:0-7184 GCA_045627165.1 Eubacteriales bacterium | reverse complement strand
GGGAATCGAGCCGCAGATGATACCTCAGTACAAAAAAAGCGGAGCTTACGGCTTCGGCATCGGAAGCGCGATAATCAATTCGTCGCTTCTCGGCCGGGGCGATTACCGTCAGATAGAGGAAAACGCCAAGCTTTATTCCTCGCTGTGTCATTCATAAAAGGGAGAACGGGAGATATCGGATGAGTACCTATATAACGATAGACGGCGGCACGACCAATACCCGCGCCGCGCTTGTATGCGATGACCTTGTGCTCGACATGATAAAGCTGCCCTTCGGAATAAAGGACGGCAGAGATATGCTTGCCGGAGAAATACGGAAAGCGCTGGACGCGCTGCGCGACAGACATGGAGAACTGTACAAGTCCGCGGAATGTATTCTCGCGTCGGGAATGATAACATCCGAGCTTGGACTGTGCCATGTGGATCATCTCACCGTACCTGCCGGACTCAGTGAGCTTCACTCCGGAATGGTAAGAGCCGAATTACATGAGCTGTCAGACCTTCCCTTTTTCTTTGTTCCGGGAATAAAGACAGCCTGTTCCTCGCTTGAAAATGCCGATATGATGCGCGGAGAGGAGACAGAGCTTATGGGAATAATCGGCAGCGGACGCGAAAAGACGCTGTACGTCCTTCCCGGCTCTCACACAAAGCTTATCACCGTGAATGAAAAAGCGGAGATAACAGATTTTCGCACAATGTTGACCGGCGAGATACTCTCGGCGCTGTACAATAACACGATTCTGAAAAACGCCTTTGATCTTTCGCGCGCTCATCTCAACGAGAAATATCTGAAAAAAGGTTACGTCTATTGCCGCGAATACGGCTTCAACAGCTTCTGCTTCAAGGTGAGGATACTCAATAACCTGTTCTCCGCCGGAAACGATGAGATATACAGCTTCTTCCTCGGAGGCGTTCTCTGCGGAGACGTTTCGGAAACATTAAAAACAGACGCCGCGCTCATAACAATAGGCGGCAAGTCTCAGCTGAGGGACGCATTGAAGATACTCATAGAGGACGAAGGAAAATTCCGCGTCAGATGTCTTGACGATGAGGAAGTCGGGCTCTCAACGATATGCGGGGCCATAGGAATATACGAAAACAGGAAATTATCGCTGAGGGTGGCTCGATAATATGGGATATCTGTTTCTTACGCTCGCGCTGTTCGCCGGCGTGACAAAGGGCTACTGCGGAAAGAAAACAAGCGGCTTCGTCGCTTCCTACCGCGATTCGATGCTGATGAACTCGGTGCGGATGCTGCTCTGCATAGTCATCTCTCTGGTCTTTACGCTGATTTCGGAAAACGCATTTTCGGCGTTCACCCTGTCTCCGAAGGTTATTCTGATATGCCTGTTGTCGGGCATTTCCATGGCGGGCTTCGTGGTAACATGGGTACTGTCTGTTCAGCGCGGAGCCTATATGATGGTGGAGATAAGCCTGCTGCTGGGAGTGCTTGTGCCAATGCTCTGCTGCAGCTTTCTCTACTCCGAGGAAATAAAAGCGGTGCAGTGGGCAGGGCTTGCGATACTCGCCGCAGCCACCTACATAATGACCACATATAACAGATCCCGACGCGGAAAAATGAGCGTCGGGACGGTGATTCTTTTTGTAATGTGTGGATGCTTTTCCGGCGTCTCCGACCTTTCGCAGAAGCTGTTCGTTCACGAGATACCCGAAATAGGAGTTTCCTGCTTCAATCTCTTCACCTACACGGCTTCGTCGGCGGTGTTGCTGATCTGCTGGATACTGTCCTCCCGAAAAGAGGAAAACCGGCAGGACGTAAAGAAATTTCTCGCGGGAGTTTTTCCCTATCTCTGCGTCATGTCGGTCTGCCTGTTTCTCAATTCTTTTTTCAAGACTCTCGCCGCGTCCGCGCTTCCCTCGGCGGTCATGTATCCCATGAGTCAGGGCGGAAGCATGATACTCTCTCTGGCAATGTCGGCTCTGTTTTTCGGCGAGAAGATAACGTGGAGAAGCGCGCTCGGAGCCTCTCTTGCCTTTATCGCGCTTATCGTGATGAATCTTTGATGAGGCGGAACATTCATACCTCGCAGACCATGATGCGGCCGCCGCCCTCGCGGAAGGCAAAAACACAGCCGCCCGCCGAGGAAAACGGCAGACGGCGTGAATACCCGTATTATTTACTCAGTCAAGCTCACAGAGCTTTTCGATAAGCTTTGAGTAGTGTCTTTCTATCGACTTTGCCTGCTTTTCGTAGGTGGAAGCGAAGCTGTCCTTATGCTCGGAGAAAAGCTTCTGCATTATGGTTGCGCAGCCCTTGTTCTGGTCGTAGATGATACCGAAATCGAGATAACGCGCGTCGAGGATCATATCGAGGACCTGTGCCGCCGCGTCGTCGCGGGAATACTTGACCTTGAGCGCTGTCTCGTAGTATGCGGGAATGACGATTCTCCAGCTCTCGGACTGCAGTCCCTCAACGATGGCGCAGGTGCGCTCAAGCTCGCTTGTTGTGGTGGGAATGGCGCATACCGTGAAGGCAACGTTGGAGTGAGAGTAGTAATTGTCCTGATTCTCGTCGTACATGGGATAGGGAAGCACGCCGTAATCAAATTCAAGATCGCGGTAATCTGATGAGGACTGGAAGAAGTTATTCACGAACAGAGCGTGTTCGCTCTTCCAGGGTCCGGCTTCGATTCCCCATGTTCCTGCAAGTACGCCGCTGTTGTTGAAAAGCAGATCGTATATGCGGTTGAAAACGTCAACGGTCTTTTCGCTGTAGTATACGTTCTGCGGGATTCCGTCCGCGTCCTTGGCGGTGAGCTTTACGCCCAGCGCGTAGGAGAAGTTGGTGGAAGCGCCGTAGAAGTCGGTGGAAAGTCCGTACATATCCTCTTCATCGCGGCTTCCGTTGCCGTTAAGGTCCTGATAAACGTTTTCAACCGTGCTGTAAAGCAGGTCGTAGGTCCATTCGTGATTCATTACACGGTCGTAAATATCGCTGATATTGTACGCTTCGGCAAGGCCCTTGTTGTAATACATACAGTAGGTAAAGCGCAGTACCGAAAGGTTGAACTCGCCCGCCATCATGTAGGTATGACCGTTGACGCTCATTGCGTCAACCACGTTTCTGTTGTACCAGGGCTTGGTCAGGTCGATATAAGGCAGGTCGTCCCACGCCATGTAGTTTCCGTCCGTGATAGCGGCTCCGGTGTTGAGGGCGTTGTCGAGCACAAGCGCGCAGGAATCATCGTCCGCGGTGATCAGCTTTCTCGCCGCCGAGGTGGGCTCGGAATTGTAAACCGCTTCAAGATTTATGTTGAAGCGTTCCTCTACATTGCGGTTTCTCTTAATTATGGTGTCCTTGACGATATCACCCGTCTCCTCCTCATAGATAAGGCCGAGGTCGTTGACGAAATCGTCGCGGTCACGGGAATACATCGTAAAGGTGTACTCACCGAAATCCGATTCGGGCACGTTATCCTTCAGCGTCACTCTGATATCGGGTTCTTCGGTGTCTTCGGCAGCAACCTCCTGTGCCTCAGTCTGAGAAGACGTGTCGGCGGCATCATCCACTGATTCGGCGCAGGCGGTCGATACCAGCATCAGCGCCACCAACAGCAGGGCGGTCAGCGAAATTTTTTTTGAATGTAAGGCCATAATATAAATCCTCCGTTATAACGATATATTTTGCAGTACAGTCCCGTGTCATTCGCGCATATCCGCGGAAAAACAGGACTTTTTATTTTGTTCTCACCCATATCGGGCTTGTCCAGCCGAAGCGTCCGTCCTCAAGCTCGACGCGGAGATAATAGCAGTCCTCCTCTTTTTCCCGGCGGTAGTCGAAGAAAAGCGAGGAATTCATTCTGAAGCGTCCCACGTCCCGGCAGTTTTTGACCACCGCCGCACATTTCACCTTTGCGTCGGCTTCGACAGAAAACCACACCGTCAGCTCCTCATCCTTCGGAACTTCAAAGCACTCGCCCATGAAGTGTCCGTTTATGCGGAAATCAAGGACCATGCGCTTTCCGGAACCGCCCATAAAGGCAAAGCACCTCTTCGCGCTCAGAGCCTCGAAAATACCCTCAAGAGTGTTTTCCTTTGCCCATACTCCGGTCAGACCCGCGAAACAGTAGGGATAAGGCTCGCCGGTGACAAGTCCGTTGGTACAGCCGTGATCGTCGGAGCCTCCGACACAGCCCATGTGTACGCCTCTTGCGAGCGCGTCCTGCCAGTATCCTCCGGCGATCTGGGTAGGCTCTCCGTTGGCGGGATTTCCCATGTACTCGGCGGCGTCGCCTCTTGAGATTATTTCGATAAAGGGAGTCATCAGCTCTGCCGGTATGGTGGAAAAATCCGCGCCCGAGGACAGGCTGTAGGTATCGTGAGGAGAAACCAGTACGTCCTTCCGCGCAAGCAACGCTTTCAGTTCTTCCGCGGTTATCTCTCCGTCCCGCACACCGCGCACCATTTCGGCGTCGTGACTGCCGAAATAGAGTATCATATTGTTGTAAAATGGATAGGAATCCCGCTCATAGGCAAGAATAGTGGTGAATTTTCCCGGCTCGTAATACTGTTTCACCTTTTCGCGGGTCAGGTCCCATTTGGACTTTCCGTCCTTTTTTACCCAGAGCTCCGGTCTGCCGACTCCTCCGTGATCGTGGTCGGATACTGCGGCGAAATCCACCTTCGCATTGTCCCGGAGATTGATAAAATATGAATCCATATCCGGCCCGCCGTCCGAGAGATTGGTGTGTCCGTGCATCTCGCCGATATAGCAGTTATATTCGGGCTTAGGCGGGTCGAAACGGCGTTCGCCCTGCTGCATGTGTTTCCACAGCGCCTTCGGGTCGCCCTCTCCGCTGTATACCGCGTCGGTAAACTGCACGCACCGTCCGGGCATATCTATGCTTTTCGCAAGCTTTTTATCGGGATGTGTCATTTTCTTTCTTCCTTAAATCATCTGACTTCGCTCAGAGACGCGCCGTACTCGGCCTCGCCGCCGACTATCCATTTCTGGACTGCATAGTATGAGGGCTTGGGATCGGCGGGGGACATATCTTCGTTTATGTGTACGATACCGAAGTGAGCCTCGCCGTTATAATTTCCGTCCTTTTCGATATTGGGCTGATCCATCATCTCGTATATTATGACGGCCTTCATGCGCTCGGAATCGTAAGCCGCCATTATGTCAAAGAAATCGGTAAGCCACTGCGCCTGAGCCTCGTCCGTAAATGCGCCGTTGTTTGCGGGATAGTTACATTCGGTTATCATGAAATCATAACCGGGATAGCGTTCCTCCATCTTTTTGAAGAATTCGGCATGATCCCACAGGTCTATCTCGTAAATGTCAAAGCCGATAATATCCCAGGATATTCCTGCCTCCACATAGCGGTCAAGCATGGGATAGTGTCTAGAACCGACGTTGAGCACGATCTTCGCATCGGGAGCCGCGGCGCGGAATGCCTTTACAGCCGCACCCACTCTTTCCACGGCGACGGGAACCCTCTTCGGATTGTAATAGCTTCTGGTCATGCCCGTCCAGTCGGTGGGATTGTAGTAGGTAACGCCGTCGTCCTTCATGCAGCACCAAATGTCGGTCTCGTTGAATATCTGGAAATAATCGACCTTATCGGCGAGATTTTCCGCGGCAAAGGTCATGCGCTTCTCTATCTCTTCGACAGTTCCGCCGAAATTGTCCATGCAGAGCATTATCTTCATTCCGTGCTCGTGGCATTTATCCGCAACGCCGGTAATATATTCAAGCTCCCCGGCATTTGTGGGATTGTAGTTTATGCGGAGTATAGTGCTGCCCATTTCTGCGGCGAGTCTGATATACTCGTCGGTATATTCTCCGGGATATCCGGGATATATCTTACTGTGGATGTTGACCCCGTAGAGTCTGTCCTGCTTTTTCAATTCTTCTCCGTCCTTTCTGTGCAGACCGGTGTTTATGGTGAAAATTGCCATGTCACCGTCATGAAGAAAGCTGCGATTTCCCGCCTTTCCGACCTCTTCGGCAAAACACTGCGCGATAAGCTCCAGCCCCTCGTTGTCGGAAGCGTACAGCAGTATCTTGCTGCCCGTCATGCCGTAAGCGCAGAGGCTTTCCGCGTCGGTATCCTCAGCCGCGCACGCCTTAACCTTTTCGGCGAAAGCGTTTGATTCGGCGCGGTTTGTCCTTCCGACGAGTATCTCACATTCGGTTTCGGCGTGTTCCTCTGTGCCGTCCGTCCAGTCGGTGGCAAGCGTCAGCTCGATCCCATATTCGTTCAGCCGATTTCGCAGATTTATCGAGATCTTCGTCTCGTCATCCCGCGCCGTATCCCGGCGCACTATGCGGTATTTCGACAGATCGGAATAATCGGCGGCTTCGGCGGTTTCGGAAACGGAAGCTTCAATGTTATCCTGCCCGGAAGAGCCGCAGCCGCATACCGCCAGCATTACCGCGGCAATGGCAATCGCGATAACGATACCGCGCCCGTTTCCGTATATTCGCTTGAACATATCGTCTTACCGTCCTGCAGCGTTCAGCGGAAGACGGTATTGTTCTTTGCCTCGTCCAGCACCTGCACGACCTTGAGAGCCTGCGCGCTCGTTATCGGATAAGGCTTATTGTTTTTATAAGCGTCGTAGAAATAATCCCATACCACGTCGGTCTTATCGTGGGGAGAAAGCTGTACGGTTTCTTCCTTCCACTGAAGGACCTCGGCGTTTCCGTAGCCCGAACCGCTGCCGGGAGTTGAGGGGTCTGCCTTGATATCCATAAGCGGCACTTCGGGATCGAGATATCTGAGTCTGAGAGAGTTGTTCTCACCGATAAGGCTTCCGCGGGTACCGTAAATGATATATTCGGGAACGGGGAGCGCTACTCCGCCGCTTATCTCCATATCGACGATCCTGCCGTTGACTCCGGTGAATACCATCTTGATATGGTCCTCTGCGTCGCCCACAGCGGCAACACGTCTGATCTCGGTATAAAGATCGGTGTAATCTCCGCCGCAGAACTGCAGAGCGTGGTCCACGATGTGAGGACCCCAGTTGAGCAGCTGACCGCCGTCGTACTGCTTTATGGTCTGCCAGTCGTTTCTGCGCTGATAACCGTTGCGCGCAAGTCTTATCTCGTAAACGTCTCCGAGGATTCCGGAGTTTATTATCTCGTTGACCTTTATGAAGCCTTCCTCAAAACGGCGGTTGTGGAAGTCGGATCGTAGCCATGTCGTTCTGTG